>CAINEZ010000295.1 GCA_903847905.1 uncultured Bacteroidota bacterium | reverse complement strand
TTTCAACAATATCAAGGCTTTGCGTCCCTGCCTACCGGTCAGGCAGGTTTGCGACTTAGCGTGAAACAAAAATTACCGAAGCATATAGCCCATATTGTTAATTCAATTTCTTTTTATACTTTTGACATTATAAATACACACTAACCGTTTGGGCTGTTAATTTTTTTTTACATTTGTTCCTTCAAAAAAAATAAAATTATGGAAAATAATAATATCCCCGAATTCAAAGATGAAAAAAACGTAAATATTGAAGACGTAAACAAAAACAAAGCAGAAACTGAAGATAAAATTGAAAACGTTAAAAAAACCAATTACGCATCAATAATAGTTACTGGTTTTTTTATTTTAATACTCATTATTTTCTTTATTTATGTGCTATATACTAATTTTAAATCTAAAAAAACCGAACAGGTAGTTCAAACTACTCAACAACAAGCCACTGCTGTATCGCCGGAGTTGCAATTGGTGAATTGTTTAAAAGTTGTAAAAACGGATTCTTCAGAAACCGCCTTATTTGACTTAGGCTTGGCATATATAAATAATAAAATGTATATTGAAGGTATTCGTATTTACAAAAAGGTATTAAAAACAAATCCCAATCATGTAATTGCAAATAACAATATAGGCTATGCGTATGGATGCATTAATGATTTTGATAATGCAATTAAGTATTGCCGGATATCTGTAAAACTTGACCCTAATTTTCAGCTAGCTAAAAATAATTTGAATTGGTTTCTTGACGAAAAAGCTAAAGCCGGGAAAAAATAATACTAATTCCAATTCCAAATACATTGGCAAATCTGCTATTTTACATTTTCAGCTTACCTTCTGATTTTTGAGATTATTTTAACCGGAACATGATCGGGTTATATTTAAAAATTATTAACACATTCATCATTAACAATCTTATAAAATTTGATGGACACAAATAAAGATAAAAAGAACGGACCAGTTTTGTCAGAGGTATTTAATACCTTTTTAAAAAAATACGGAACTTACATTTTCCTTACTATAATTGCAATTATAGCATTAGTAGTTTTCAATGATTTTATTTTCCTGAAAAAGCTTTATTTATTTAAAGATATAGCTGCCGATTCAATAAATGCTACATACCCACACTTAATCCTTCTTTCAGATTATTTAAGGAGTGATGGCATTCCTATGTGGTCGTTTAACCAGGGAATGGGGCAAAATATTTTCCCTTTTAGTTTTTTAGATCCATTTACTGCTTTTGTGATTTTTTTTAGCCGAAACAATGTTGCTTATGGAATATTTTATATGGAATTATTGAAAATATTTTTGGCCGGATTATTATTTTATTTATATCTGAAAAAAATATCCCTTTCTGAATATTCAGCAATTATTGGAGGCGCTTTATATTGTTTTTCGGGTTATATTTTAATAGGTAGTAACTGGAATATATTTTCTACAGAAGTGCTATATATGGCTTTTTTATTATATTCCTACGAAAAACTTTATCAGGATAATAAATGGGTGCTTTTTCCAATAGCAATTGCATTAATTACTATTTTGCAACCTTTCGATTTATATCTGTATGGTTTATTCCTGTTTATTTATATGCTTCTCCGCTATTTTGAAAAAAACATATTTGATATAAAAAAATTATCAAAATTGTTTTTGAAAGTTGTAGGACTTGGATTACTTGGGTTAGCAATGAGCTCATTCTTTTTTATTGGAGATATAATGCTTATGCTCGATAGTCCAAGAGTTGGAGGAGATGCTTCATTTTTCAGCAACCTTTTATCTAAACCTGTTTTTGGATTTGAAAATAAAGAACATAATGTAACCGCGGTAATGCGTTTATTCTCTAGTGATCTTTTAGGTACTGGCTCTAATTTCAAAGGATGGCAAAACTATCTTGAAGCCCCTTTGTTTTATTGTGGATTGATAAATATGCTTCTGATTCCTCAGATATTTATTTTTATTGACAGAAAAAGAAAAATCCTGTATTCAATTTTACTTGCAATTTTTATTATTCCGGTAATATTTCCGTTTTTCAGATATTCATTTTGGCTATTTACAGGTGATTATTATAGAACTTTTTCTTTTCTTGTTGTATTTATTTTATTATTCATCAGTATTCAGTCATTAAATTATATTATAAAAAACTCAAAAGTAAATTTTACAATTATTATAATAACACTATTAATACTTTTAATCGTTTTGTATTATCCTTATGAATATTTGCAAAATAAAAAAATTCTTAATGCCGGTTTGAGAGATATAGTGGCTGTATTCCTGGTTATTTATTCTCTTTTATTATATCTTATTCAGCTTAAAAAAATAAAAAATTTAATCAAGGTATTATTAATACTATTTATTTCAATAGAATTGTCGGTTTTTTCAAATATTACAATAAATAACAGACCTGTAATTATGGGTTCTGAGTCAAAACAAAAGATAGGTTATAATGATTACACAAATGATGCCGTATCATATATTAATAACAAAGATAAAAGCTTTTTCAGGATTAACAAAAATTACAGTTCCGGTATTCCATACAGTTTCAATGATTCAAAAATTCAAAAATACAAGGGTACTTCTTCTTATACATCGTTTAATCAGAAATATTACATAAAATTTCTTCACGAGTTAAATATTATTGATGGGAGAAATGAGGCTCAAACAAGATGGTCTTGGGGATTAACATTTTGTCCCCTGCTTCATAGTTTTGCCAGCATAAAATATGCGCTTTCGAAAACAAATATATCCCCTTTCCTAAACATGGGATATGATTCAATTACAACTATCGGAGATGTGAAAATATTAAAAAATAAATACTGCCTTCCTTTGGGTTTTACTTATAGTAAGTACATTACTTATAATAATTTTAAAAAACTATCAAATCTGGAGAAAAATATAGTTTTATATAAAGCTTTTGTAATAAATGAAAAAGATTTGATAAATAAAGATGTTTTCTCAAGTATTCAGCCGGATGATATTACTGAAAATTTAACAGGGGAAGAATTTGCAAGGGATATTGACAGTTTGAAAAAAAACACTTTTAATATTAATGAATATACTCAAAATACTTTTAAAGGTACAATTACTCTTGAACAAACGAAAATGCTTTTTTTCTCAATACCTTTCGACAAAGGATGGACTGCAAATATTGATGGTGTTAAAACAAACCCTTTATTAGTAAATACTGGATTTGTCGGGTTTATTGTAGATAAAGGCACCCATAATATTGAACTTTCTTTTACACCTTTATACTTTATATTAAGCGCAATTATTTCTTTGGTTGCAATACTAATTTATATACTTTTAATAATTTTTAAACATAGAATAAAATTTAAAGGAACTACACCACAGGGAAGATAAGCAAAGAACAAAAAGTTTCAATGCTTCAAAAAATATTACTGAATAATTATCAATTTTTTTATATTTGTATTTTTTTAAATAAAATAATTAAAAATGAAAAGCATAAAATCGAAAATCTTTGCCTTAGCTGTCCTATTAATAATAGGCTTGGTTGTTACTTACTCGAATCATTTTCAAAATGAATTCCACTTTGATGATTCGCATACTATTCAGTCTAATCAATACATTACAAGCCTGCATAATATACCATTATTTTTCAGGGACATTAGAACATTCAGTTCAAAACCAACCCACTGGGGATATCGCCCTATGGTTACCACAACTCTTGCAATTGATTATTGGTTAGGCGGCGGTTTAAAACCATTTTATTTTCATTTGTCAACATTCTTATGGTATATCGTACTTTGCATATTATTATATGTTATTTATAAAAAAATCATAGATAAATCAATTACTCATAAATGGACGGGATATTTTGCTCTTTTTTCCGCTTCATTATATGCTTTACACACAGCCAATGCTGAAACAATAAATTATATTATTTCACGCTCAGATGTTTTATCTACATTATGTATTGTGGCTTCTCTCACAATTTTCATATCTTATCCTAAGCTTAGAAAATATTATATTTATGTTTTACCTGCATTGATTGGAATTACCATTAAAGAAACAATTATTGTTTTGCCTGTAATTATTTTCTTTTATTTGCTTTATTTTGAAAAGAAACTCAGTTTATTTGATATATTCAAAAAAGACAAATTTGTAATTGCATTAAAAACGTTTATATATTTATTGCCTGTTATTGCAATTATTGCTTTGGCGCAGATTTATGCTATATCAAAACTATCATCAACGGAAAACATATCAACTCCTTTTCTCCCTTATTTTTCAACACAATCTTTTGTGTGGTTACATTATGTTATAATGTTCTTTTTGCCAATGGGTCTTAGCGCAGATACTGATCTGGGGGCAATATCAAATCTTTTTGACGACAGAATTATTATCGGATTAATTTTTATCATTCTTTTGTTTGTTGCGATTTTTAAAACATCAAAAAAGCAAGAATACAGACCAATATCATTTGGTTTGATATGGTTTGCGGCAGCATTGTTCCCCACATCTGTTATTCCTCTTTCGGAAGTAATGAATGATCATAGAATGTTTTTCCCTTTTATTGGATTAACATTTAGTGTTGTGTATAGCGTAGGGCTTGTCCTGATTAAATTTGAAAAAAATATTCTGGCAGAAAAAAAATATCAAGTATTAATATGGATAACAATTTTTTTAATTTTATCTGGTTATGCTTGCGGAACATACCAACGGAATAAAGTTTGGAGAAATGAAGAAACCTTATGGCTTGACGTTACCCAAAAAAGTCCGCAAAATGGTAGGGGACTTATGAATTATGGACTTACACAAATGTGGAAAAGCAACTACAATAATGCTTTGAGTTATTTCGATAAAGCCCTTATTTACTGTCCGTATTACTCTTACCTGTATATTAATCTTGGCATTTTGAAAAATATAATGGGCAAACCGGTTGAAGCAGAAGAATATTTTAAAAAAGGAATTCTTTACGGGCCTACATATCAAGAATCATATTATTACTATGCAAATTTTCTAAAACAACAAAAGCGCCTTGATGAGGCTATGAATATGGCGGAAAAATCAACACAAATAAATCCTGATTATATGCTAGGGCTATATCTTTTAATGGATATATATCTTGAATTAGAAAATTGGGACAAATTGAATGCTGTAGTTGAACGGGCCTTGTCAATTGTTCCAAATGATCCTACGGCACTCAAATATGGCAAAGAGGCTAAAAATAAAATTTCTAAAATTGAAGACAGCCGCTTGTTTGCCGAGAAAAACAAAAGCCCCGAAAATTATCTAAGCTTAAGTTTGTTGTATTATCAAAAAGGATTGTACGAAAAGTGTATTGAGGCTTGTAATGAAGCGCTTAAACTAAATCCGAATTTTGCTGATGCATATAATAATATATGTTCCGCTTATAATGCATTAGGGAAATATTCGGAAGGGATTAAAGCCTGCGAAAAAGCATTAAAAATAAAACCGGATTTAGAAATTGCTAAAAACAATTTGAATTGGGCTAAATTGCAGTTGAAAAAATAATACAAATAAAAAACAAAAATAGCGTCATTGTATAAAAAGAAAAAATTTATACGAATTAAAGGTTGAGGTTTTATTTTTTATAAGATATATATGCTTGCATTTTCTCCTGTTTTCCGCACTTTTTTGCAACACCCTCCAAAACCCTTGATAATAAAGGAATGATTTATAACTTTGGGTGTTGCAAAATTTCAAAAAAATGTATATTAGAAAGTTGAAAAATCGTTCAGGAAGCACGTCAGTA
>CAINEZ010000294.1 GCA_903847905.1 uncultured Bacteroidota bacterium | reverse complement strand
TACTGACGTGCTTCCTGAACGATTTTTCAACTTTCTAATATACATTTTTTTGAAATTTTGCAACACCCAAAGTTATAAATCATTCCTTTATTATCAAGGGTTTTGGAGGGTGTTGCAAAAAAGTGCGGAAAACAGGAGAAATGAAAGGGAATTGGATTTATCGGAAGCCTATTCTGAAAAAGTTGTTGAGAATCCTGATAAATCTGCTAAAAAGGCAATGGGATTAAAGGATATAAGGTGTAAGGGAAAAAATACTGTTGGTTTGGAAAGGTAAAAGCTACTTAAACTTAAATCAATTCAAAAATTGATTTTTTTGTAGTAGAAATTGCTTTGTCTAAAAGTTCCTTTTCTTTTTCAGTTATGAAAGAATGGACTACTAAAGGTTCTTTTTTTATTTCAGCAGATATTTCATCAATTATCTCATTGATTGAATTAGCAAGTTTTTGTTTAGTTTCTTTAGAAATAGGATCTTCATCTTTTATTATATCCTGTATTGTATGACGTATTCTATATGCATATCTAGTATACACTCTAACCCAAACTATTTGAAAATTAGTGTATAAATCTGAACCTAATTCATCTTTAAGTTCCTTATCTTCCGCAGATATTATGATTGATTTTTCTAACATTTCAGGACTAGTTTTCTTTAATTTTCTGAAATTTTCAAAAGCTTCCTCGTAATGCTTTGATTTTGGTTTTCTTTTACCCTCGCTTTCAGCAAAACGTTCCGCTGATCCTTTAATAGCTTTCCTTATTGTTGATATTGGATTTTCAATACTCATATATTTTAATGATTAATTATAATATGATTACCCTTCAGCTTTGTTTATAATATCAAGTGCAATATTAATAGTCAAGTGCAATAAATTTTATCAATGGGATATAATTTTATTATTTAAAAATATAGCATTCTTAAATATTATATATCTTTACTTCAATAAAGGATAATTTATTATTATCCTTTATTCAGAATAACTAAAAATATTGCATGGAAAAATCTTTTCGAGGGTGCTTGATTGTAAGGATTTGTCTCTGTTTTTCTCGATTTACATGCGTATAAATCTGTGTCGTCATTATCGAACTATGACCAAGTATATTTTGAATGTATTTAATATCCACATCTTTTTCCAGAAGGAGAGTAGCAAGAGTATGCCTGAAAACATGAGGAGTAATGTGCTTTTGAATTTTTGCTTCATTTGATAAATCCTTTACAATTCCTCTTATAGATTGATCAGAAAGTTTTTTCCCTAATCTATTTACAAGGAAGAAGCCACCGGAATTTTGAATCTTTTTTTTAAAATATTTATGATACTTTTTCAGAACTTTAAGTGTTTCTTTATTACATATTTGAATAATCCGCTCTTTGTTTCCTTTACCTTTTATCTTAAGTGAACCTGTTGAAAAATCTATGTTTTCTTCATATAGATTGGCTATTTCCGAAACTCTTGCTCCAGTAGCAAATAGCAATTCTATCACAACAATATTTCTTAAAGATTCCAAATATGAATACTCACTCGAATCTTTACATAAAGAATTCCTTGTATATGCTGATTTAAACATTGCATTGACATCTTTGATATCCATTACCTTCGGCAATCGTTTAGGTTCTTGAATTTTTATTCTCATTTTTCTAAATGGATTAACAGGTATTTTATCTTCAAACTCCAAAAAATTAAATAACGCCTTCATTGTGGCAACTTTTCGTTTAATTGACTTTGGCTTAAGTTTAGAAATTGCCTCAAGAAAACCACGTATCTCGGTCTTTGTGATTTGATCTATTTCAGAAGAAAAATCTTTCTCCATTAAAAACATTTTAAGCTGTGCAAGATCGCTACCATAGGCTTTAATTGTTTTCTCGCTTAGATTTTTTTCATACTTGCAATGATTGATAAATTCTGAGGTTTCGGTTTGAATTGTGCTCATATCTTAAGGGGTTAAGGAATAACTGAAAACATTTTTAAGTTACAAATAGAAAACTATTTTCTGATCTTTTCTTTATTTTTAAAAAAATACGAAATTTATTAAACTACGAACATAGGTTTTAATGCAAAAAGCCCTAATTTCTCAGGGCTTTTGTGCTTAATTTTATCAAATTTTAATTTCGTACACTACCGAGTAGTGGAGACACCATTTTTATAATAAATAGATTCTTTTATATTCCCGTTTTCTAAAAAATATTTGACTGTGCCATTATATGGCCATAAACATTCATCCGTACGGCTTTTATTTTGAAAAACCGGAAAGATGTCAATAAAATTTCCTTCTCCTATAGCATAAATACCTCCATTTAAATTAAACATTTCCCAGTAATATATATGCTTACTCGATAGTTTTATAATAATTGACACATTATTTAAGGAGTCATTAAAGTATTCATAATAATTATAAACATTTCTATCAGTAGAATCAAGAACTATTTTATTTTTTAATTTTTTATTGGGGAAAAAAGTAACTGATTCTATTAGAGTATCATTCTTATATATTTCTTTTTTAAAAATATTGCCATTCCTCAAATAACTCCATTCTCCTTGCCTTAGACTATCAGAATAATAACCATTAATTTTAATATCGCCATTATTAGATAAAGCGAAGTATTTGCCATAAAGCCTATTTTTTTTAAAGGTGGCTTCTTCAATAAGCCTACTTTTATTATTCAAATAAATAAATTTTTTGAACCTGCTATCAAAACCATCTTTTTTATAACTGACATTTATCTTGAAAACTTTTATTT
>CAINEZ010000293.1 GCA_903847905.1 uncultured Bacteroidota bacterium | reverse complement strand
GAAAAATGATCATCGAACAAACTCTTTTTTCCCTGTGATTTATACATGTTGCCCATAGAATTTCTAACTTTGTATTCAGTAATGCTAAGATAGTATTATATATCTGAATATCAAAATATTAATTAATAGAACCTCCCATTAATTAAATCGTGTTCTGAGTTAACAGAAATTCTGTTTGAATAATATGGTAATCCAAATACATAAATAAAAGCAGTTTTTTCCGAGTTATTGAGTTGTGCAAATGAGCAAGCCACTCTCAACGATTGAGAGACATCAATCAATGGCGTTTCAGTCACTTCATAGTGTTGCAGTAGACTCCATTGAATAAGTTTCTTTCTTTGAATCTCGATATAACCCTCAATTTTATTTTTACTAAAAAGCTCTGTTAGTATTTTACTTGCACTATTGAGTTTGTCAAAACGAAAATCCAATTCTTGTTGTGTTAGGTAATCGCTTCGATAAATTGTTGGATAAAAAGTCGAATTGTTATAGTCGTTTTTGTAATCACTTTTTTGTCCTCTAAAGAACAATAAGTAATCTTTGTTTAGGAAAGAAAGTTTTGCAACTTGCTCAACTAAATCTCTAAAAGATGAAATTGGAAACCCATTGTCTATACCAACTGTCTTTGGTGTAGTATGTTTCAATAATTCAGTTGTAAGTTTTCCGACTATTTTTCTCATTTTGCAGTCCTTTTAAAATAACCCATAACGGCTGACGCTATGGCAAGTGCGGGAATAAATTGTTGCTCAACTGTCTGCCAGCACAAATGTATGTAAAGATTCCAAATGTTTCAACGAACACGAAAACCCGCATTTGCTATAGCGTTTGTTATGTGGCGTTATTTATTATTTCATGAATGTCTCGTCAATAAAGAATAGCATTTCTTGATTCGCTTCTATGTAGGTAGTATTCAAAATATTCTTTGCTGTTATGTAACCACCCATATTTGGTTTGGACGCTATTTTATAAATGTCTTTCATTTTCTTTGATTCAACATTTTTTCGAAAGTCGTATATTTTTACAGAATAACCTGTTACAGCATTCCATTTTCCTTCGGGAAAGACTCCATACGAAAAACTGCCTCCTAAACTACCAATTCCAACTTTCACGTCGGCTCCAAAAGCAGCATGATATGCAGAAATTCCAATCTTTATTGTAATTCTGTTTTGGATTGGGTCTTTGTAGTAAAGACTTGAAGCTAAAACATTTATTGTTGTGGATGGATAAGTCTGTTTTATGAAATCTGTAAGTTGTAGTATGGTATTTTCAGAAGTGCATTCAATTTTAGATTTCTCTGTCAAGATTCTCCCATCAAATACAACTAAATCTATTGTGTCTTTTTCAAGAAATCCTTGTCTCGGTGTTGGTATTTGGTCTTTCGGACACCAGACATATAATTTTTGCGCTAACAAATTGCCTGTAATCAAGAGAAGAATAATAAATAATAACTTAGTTTTCATGCTTAAATGTTTATGTTTTGTCTGTCTGCCGTTGCTCTGTTTTATAATGCCACATAACGTGCCGCGGCTACACGCAGACGGGGATTTTTATCACTAAACTATTTACGTATCAATATTTTTCTTTTTCTTCTTTCCTATCCAGCGAGCACCGAAACCCCGCTTGCGGGTAGGTGCTGTTACCAGTAGTGCTTTTTATTGTCCTACATTATAGTCCTGTTATTCTGTGGAATATTTCTCCTGTCTGTGCTGCATGCCTGCGTTTTATATAAAGCATATCTGTCAATTTAATTCGACCTTCAAGAATTTGCATTAAATCTGAACCGTCCATTAGAATTATTGCTTTAACTGCCGGATTTTCAGTCTTAGTGCTTTCTGTGGTGTAACCTTCAAGAGAGACATAAAGGCCTAATGTATTTTTTAATTTGCCTTGAATTTTACCACCAAACCCATAAAGTTCTTGAGCGTCAATCTGTTTCTTTTGCCATTTGGCTTCAAGTAAGTAGTCGGTGTTATCGAATGTGAATGAACCGTCAATTTGTTCTCCCGTAATTTTAAATGAACTTTTTGGGTCAAGGTCAAAGAATGTGAATAATTCGTTTAAAAATTTCTCAAGTTGGAAGCCACGGCTTTGATGATTGTCACTTATTGCGATCTCAAAGAACCTATTCTTTAACTCGTCTAACCTCTGTTGATATGTTATACTCTCTTTGATTTTCGCTTGATTTGCAGTTCTTGCTAGTTCTGCTTTCTTCAATTCATCGATTGTGTCAAAATATCCCTTTGTATGGTTGCGTAGTTTTTCAACCGCTATTCTTGCTTTTTTGATCTTCTCTTCAGCGTTGTCCCAAATTTTCAAATGCGAAAAGTCTTCAAAATTACCTGTCTCTTGTATGAGTTTTAAAAGATCATTCTGGTAAAGGTCTTGTCGTTTTGACATTTTGTCAATGAGCTCAGATACGCTTTCAAGCTTTGTATTCTCTGCCCAGTCAATTGTTGAAACAATTAAAGGATTTTCAAGCGTTAATTGGATAAATTGTCTCAGGTCTTTTTTTGTCCAAAAGATGTTTGTCAATGCGTCTTTTAGAGCAAGTAAAGTTTGTACTGATATTCTCTTTTCTATGTATGTCATTTGTCAGTTTTGTAGGTTTCTTAGCATTACTGGTAACGGTCGAGGCTATATGCAGTAAGGGATTGCGGGCTACTTCTCTGTCAACCGATACGAAAGTTTGAGCGGGGCAGAATGCTTGAATTATCACTGAAACCCTTATTGCAGATAGCCTTT
>CAINEZ010000292.1 GCA_903847905.1 uncultured Bacteroidota bacterium | reverse complement strand
TTGAATTTTATAATTTTTTTTGCTTTGCGTCCCGAGAATGACGAGGTTTCTTTTTCATGTTTGTGTCGGTTGAAGAAAAGAAATTTCTTTTTTGTAACCCTCCTCATTTTTGAATTATAAGAGTAAGATCCTTTTGTATCTTTTACTTCGGTCTTAAAGCTTGAATTATCACGTCCCCGTTTATTATTTGCGCTAAAAAATAACAGTTTTCTTCTACCTTCAACACGCCGATGTTTATTGTTATATTCATTAGAAGAGTTTTTTTTATTTAGTTTATGATCAAATGATGAACTACTCCTGTCGCGCTTATTGCTTCTGCTGAAAGCCCATTTGGCAGTTACTCGTTTTTTACTTTTATTAAATGAATTCGAACTGTTTATTTTATCAGGTTTTTTCGTGAACGATTCCTCCTGCTTAAATTTAAAGTTATTCTCGTGACTGCCGAATGCATTTTTGTGGCTGTTCATTTTATTCTGACATGCGAATAAATTAAACAAGCCCGAAATAATCAGCATTATCAGCAGTTTGCGCATATTTAGAAATTAATTATAAAATTAAAAGGTGCAATTTAATTCATTTATCTATAAGGCTTTAATATAAGTCTAATTTTTTATTTATTATTTTCATAATTCGATAAAATGTTTTTTATTTACATTTATTAATTTATACGTATTATAAACTAAAACTTTGCAAAAATGTTAAAAAAATTCATCATCGCTTTAACAACTTTTATTATTGCCATTTGTTCTCATACTCGTGCTGACGAAGGAATGTGGCTGCCGCTTTTAATTGAGCGTCTTAACTATATTGACATGCAGAAAATGGGGCTACATCTTACAGCAGATGAAATATATAGTGTGAATCATTCCAGCATGAAGGATGCAATTGTTCAATTTGGTAATGGTTGCACAGGCGAAGTTATATCAAATGAAGGTTTGATTATTACTAATCATCATTGCGGATACGGTTCAATACAAGCTAACAGCTCTGTTGAGCATGATTATATCAGCGATGGTTTCTGGGCAAAAAGCAAAGATGAAGAACTATACAATGACGGGCTAACTGTAACATTCTTGGTAAGAATTGAAGATGTTACACAAAAAATTCTTGCCGAACTCAATAGCAAGATGACTGAATCAGAAAGAAGCGCTAAGGTTGACGAGGTAGCTGCCAAAATAAAGTCAGAAGCTACAAAGAACACTCATTATGATTCAAACGTAAAAAGTTTTTTTGATGGAAACGAATACTACCTTTTTGTTTATGAAATTTTCAAAGATGTAAGGTTAGTGGGGGCTCCTACTAATTCGATAGGAGATTTTGGCGGAGACACTGACAATTGGATGTGGCCGCGCCATACATGTGATTTTTCGTTATTCAGAGTTTATTCCGGACCGGATGGAGAACCGGCAGAATATTCAAAAAATAACATTCCCTTAAAACCAAAATATTCATTACCCATTTCTTTATCGGGATATAAAACAAACGATTTTGCTATGATACTCGGCTACCCGGGAACAACTGACCGTTTTTTAACTTCCTATGGTGTTAAGCTTGCACTGGAAGAATCAAATCCATCAATTGTTAAGATCAGGGGAATGAAACTTTCTATAATGAAAGCTGATATGGATGAAACCCCCGAAGTCAGGATAAAGTATGCTTCAAAGTATAAAACTACTGCAAACTATTGGAAATACTATATAGGTCAAAGCAAAGGATTGATACGTTTAAATATATTTGATGCAAAAAAAGAAATTGAATCAACATTCGAAAAATGGGTAAATTCAAGTGATGTAAATAAAACCAAATATGGAGAAGCCCTTACAAATATTGGAAATGCATATTCAGAACTTTCTAAATATACTAAAACAAAAATTTATTATTCAGAAGGATTGTTGCGTGGATGCGAAATTATTGGTTTTGCCGGAAAGTTTGAAAATCTTTATAATGAATTAAAAAAAGATAAGCCCGACAATGAAAAAATCGCAAAGTCAGTGGCTTTGCTAAAAACACTTTCTGACAAATATTTCAAAGATTATAATGCAACTACCGATCAGAAGCTTTTTGCGGCAATGCTTGACTTATTATATCATGATGTTATTATAGATAATCATCCGGAAATTTTTAATTTGATAGAAAAAAAATACAAGAATGATTTTAAAAAATTTGCTTCAGATATTTTTATAAAATCAATTTTTGCTGATCAGAAAAAAGTGGAAGCATTTCTTGCAAAGCCTGATAAAAGTATGCTTGAAAAGGATATGGGATTTAAAACAATGTTGTCGGTTATGAAAAAATATCAGGAAATTAATGCTAAAATCACTGATGCAAATACTTTATTAAGTAAGGGAAATCGTTTGTTTATAGCCGGTTTGAAAGAAATGAATCCCGATAAGAAATTTTATCCCAATGCAAATTCAACAATGAGATTATCGTATGGTAAAATATTAGATTATTATCCTGCAGATGCTGTTCATTATGACTTTTACACTACATTGGATGGTTTGATTGAAAAAGAAGATTCAACAAACGAAGAATTTATCGTTCCTGAAAAATTGAAAGAACTCTATTATAAAAAAGACTATGGCAAGTATGCTGACAACGGTGAAATGAAACTTTGCTTTCTTACTGACAATGATATTACAGGTGGAAATTCAGGCAGTCCTGTAATTAATGGAGACGGACAGTTACTTGGGTTAGCTTTCGATGGTAACTGGGAAGCAATGACGAGTAATATTGCATATAATTCTTCTTTGCAAAGGACTATTTGTGTCGATATCCGTTATGTTTTGTTTATAATAGATAAATATGCAGGAGCAACCAACCTGATTAAGGAAATGAATATTGTTGAAAAACCTGTCAGTTCAAGCAATGGAACAAAATCGAATTAGCTTATATCCATAAAAGATATAGAGTATAGGTTTCTTTTTTTGAATATTTGCGTAATTTTAAATTTTAAAATAAATTAGCCAAAGCTTCCGATTCAGCCATTTTTACATTGGTTTCGATGCAATCGAGATTGCAAAGAACAGTTACAATATAAGTTCCGTTCTGGAAAAATGAATCTTCCCATTTTGTTGTATAGACTTCACCATAAATCGTTTCAGTGATATCAGAAGTGCTGAGTAAATTATCAATATACTTTATACTCTCATTGTTATTTCCAATAAAAGATATTAAATATTCACGGTAATCATTTATCAGCCCTTTCAATTCAATAGCCTTCCCTGAAACACCGTCGCTGCCTCTCATGATTTGCGAGGTGCTTACAGATTCATCTTTATTAATTATGGCTTTTGAGTTTATTTTATTCTCTAGATCAAGAGCAGGCGAATCAGAGTTTTCAGCGGTTTTAACCAATTCAACTTTTATTTTATTAATGTTGGTGCAAATTACTTCAGATTTTATTTTAATAAGTTGTACGATTTTTTCCTTGTTCTCAGCAATGCCAACTTTTTCAAGTTTATCATACATCAGTTTGTTTTTTACAGCAAAAAGATTGTTTGTTTTTATAATATCTTCATCACCGGCACTAAAAGCATTAAGAATATCCCTGCCTGTGTTCAGTGCTAGTATTACGCTAAAGATGGCAATATAAACCATCAGGAACATTACCCCAAGGAAATTTACGGATGATTTTTCTTTTGATTTATTGTGATGATAAATATACACCGGCAGAAAATACAGAAATGGTAAGGGAATACCAATAATCAGAAACCAACCTGCTCCCTGCCAATGTTGAATTTTAAATAACGCCCCCAGAAATGTGATGAATACACAAATAAATCCTGCTAAGTACAATGACTTGTTTTTTTTGCCATTTCCTTTATAGCTTTGAATAAAAGCAAGTGGCAGGAAGCCAAGACAGAAAAGCCCTAGTCCCAGAGTTATTAATATTCCCGCTCCAGGCCAATGCTGAATTTTGAATAATGCACCAATTGCAAAAAGATTGATGATTACGATCCCCGAAATATAGATGAACTTTTTCATAAGTTTATGTTTTTATATTTTATTATTTATTTTATATCCGTTAATTTCTGAATATTTGCCAGGTAGCTTGATTTAATGCTTTCAAGCGTTTCTAGTTCGGCAATTCTGACATTCCTTTGAAAAAAGCAAAGTTTATTTATTGTAGAAATTGTGGTGAGATGATAAAAATTATATAATTCCCAACTGAAAGATCGTCCCTCTTCCTTAATAAATACAGGGGATTCAGTTTCGAGAGCTTTTGTAATAATATTTTCTGCATTTATGTCACTTCTACAATAGTTCGATAAAGAGTTTTTTAAATTTTCAATTTTAGTTTTTATCAATGAAGCCTTACCACTCTTGCCATTATCAGTATTTCCGCAAAGTAGTATTGTTGGGATATCATAATTGTCTTTGGCAATTATTAATGCTGTATTTTTTACTTCATCAATGGCTTCTTTATTGTCTATACCATCTACTTTTGATATGAGATCTACCTTAACTTCTTCAATAAAATCATACAGTTCATCCGATATCGCTTTTACTTTTATAACATTTGATTTTAATAATGTATCTGAAACTAAAGAATCAGTAATGATTTTTTCTGACAAGGCATTGCATTTATCTTGAAGAATATTTGCTGTGTTAGTTATTTCTTTTCCTTGTATTACAAAGAAACTCATCACGTTTTTCGAAATATTTAAGGCAAGCAGAAGATTGAACATATTGAAAAAAACAATCCCGACGCATAAAAAAAGAAAACCAGCTTTAATACTTTCGGAGTTCCTATATACTTTCCATGTATATAAGGGAAGAAAAACCGTAGTAATACCTATGGATCCTATAATGAGGCAAGGGAGTGCGCCAGGCCAATGTTGGAACTTAAAAAGGACGCCTATAAGAAAAAATATTAGCGAAACCGCACCAATTATATAAACTAAATGTAGATTTTTAGTTTGAGCATCACGAAGTTTTGAAATGAGTATCGCAGGAATTAAAACCAGTCCAATGGACAAAAATCCAATAATCAGTAATAACGCTGACCCTGGATAATGCTGAACTTTGAATAAAATACCAAAAATAAAAATGATACCTCCAATAATTGAAATAAGGTAAATGAATAAGTTCCCTTTTAATTTCGATTCTTTTTTCATTACCCATAATGCGGAAGGGAAAAATATTGCACCAAGAAACAGGAATCCGAAAACCAGCAAAATACCCGCACCGGGCCAGTGCTGAATTTTGAACAAAGCTCCAACGGTGATCATCGACATGGAGATCCAACCGATTATTTTCATAGTTTTTTTCATAAGTCTGTATTTTTTATCAATTAATAATAAGGTGTCTTCCTGTATTTTTTTTAATCCTTTATTCCCAATCATTTTTTTTGCATTATCAAACGCATCCTGGAAAGAAAATCCCTGTTGCATTATATTCTCAACTTCGCAGCAAATATGATCTATCAGTTCCTCGCGCAAGTGCGAAAAGGTAATATTCGCATCGGAAACCTCGCGTATAATAACTTCAATATTTGCGTTTGTCAGCTCCGGCATATCTCAAGACTAAATCCAGGTTTTAACAAAATATTTATCATTTCAATGAACTCTTGCAACTCTTTAACTTTTTCTTTTGCAACATTCTTTCCGGTTTTGGTAAGTTTATAATAAATACGCACCCTGCCATTCATGATTTCGGATTCTGTCACAACAGTACCATCGGTTTCAAGTTTGTGAAGAATTGGGTAGAGAGCGCCAAATGTCAGTTTGATCCTCCCACCTGTAATTTCTTCTACTTTTTGTGTTATTTCGTAGCCGTACATTTTATTGTTTTCAGACAATAGCTTAAGTACGATTGATTTCAATGAACCTTTTAAAAGCTCTTTTGAGATCATTTCTTTTTTTATATCCGAGTTCTTCATATAATATAAACTTATATATTGCAAATATAGTATATACTTTTTATAAAAGTCAAGTTTTTTAACATTTATTTTTTATAAATTATTAAATGTGTTGAAGATTATAAATAACAAACTGCCTTCAAGTAACCTGTAAATATGATGAATTGATTATAGGAAATGGTTTTTTATGATTTTTAAAAAAATCATAAAAATTATTTTGCCACAATTAAAATAAATAGTATAATTGTTAACGAATTAACAAGACTATTTTTTGGTATGTATGTTTTTTAAATTAACATAATAAAAATACTATAATATGGTAAAACAAATAATATTTACATTAACACTTCTTATTTCTTTCGGGTTACTTACCTTTTCATTTTACCGTGTTTTCGCATTACTGCGATTGACGAAACCTTTTCCAATAAAAAATATTGGTGCAAGAATTTGGCTGGTGTTGAAAGTTGCCTTTGGGCAAACAAAAATTTTCAGAAGACCAATTATTGGATTTTTTCACGCATTGGTTTTTTGGGGTTTTTGTGTAATTCTTTTTGGTTCATTAGAAATGATGATCGATGGGGTTTCAGGGCTTGAAAAATCGCTCTCTTTTTTAGGGGTTATATATAAGTTTGTTATAGCTTGCGGTGATGTATTTGCCCTTTTGGTGTTGGTTTCAATAATTATATTTCTTTTCAGAAGAATATTTATTCATGTTAAAAGATTTAGTGGGATTGAGATGCGACATAATTCTCATACGGATGCAAACATAGCATTAACATTGATATTATTGCTTATGGTTTCTTTGCTCGGGATGAATGCCAGTTATTGCGCTTTAAATCCTTCAGATAATTCTACTTTATATCCTATCGGAAAATTGCTGTCAGGTTATATATCATCATTTCCGGATACTCATTTAGTTTTTTATTATAATTTATGCTGGTGGTCGCATATTATTTTAATCTTTCTTTTCATGAATATTCTTCCATATTCAAAGCATTTCCACGTTTTCATGTCAATTCCTAATGTTTTACTTAGCAGGCTTGAGCCACTTGGAAAATTACCAAATATGGATAATGTAACGAAAGAAGTAAAAATTATGATGGATCCGAATCTTGCCTATTCTGCACCTGCGTCAGCTGATGCTCCACCTGAAAGATTTGGCGTTAAAGATCCGGAAGATGTTACATGGAAAAATTATTTAGATTCATTGTCGTGTACTGAATGTGGAAGATGCACTTCAGTTTGTCCGGCAAACATTACAGGAAAACAATTATCGCCAAGAAAAGTTATGATGAATTTGCGAGCAAGGATGAAAGAAAAAGGACATCATCTTATTAAAGATAAATCATACAACGATGGCAAATCATTAATACGCGACTATATTTTACCTGAAGAAATCTGGGCATGTACTACCTGCAACGCTTGCGCACAGGAATGCCCTGTGAATATAAATCATCCTGAAATGATTGTTTCCCTTCGCAGATACTTGGTTATGGAAGAAGCGGCTGCGCCTTCAGGACTGAATGTAATGTTTACCAATATAGAGAACAACGGTGCGCCCTGGCAGTTTTCTCCTGAAGACAGGTTACTTTGGGCTAATGATATTGTTATAAATAAAAATTGATAGGATAGAAATTAAATGTCATTTATCAGCCAAATGGCTGATGTCATTGATAGAAAAAATTATTAATAATACAAATAATATTTTTTTACCGCAGAGAACACAGAGAAAAATACGCAAAGAACACAAAGGAATCTCTGCGATCTTAGCGAAACTCTTTGCGACCTTTGCGCCTGCCTTGTCGGCAGACAGGGTTATTTTAAAGTAATACTAAAATGATTTTTATTTTAAGATTTGAGAAAAATGATTATGAATATTTTAATAATCAATTACAATAAATAACAGCGATAGCGTAATAACTTTTTTTCACAAAATATTTTAAATCAATGACAGAAAATAAAATTGAAATTCCTATAATGGAAGACCTTTTTGCAAAAGGTAAACAACCAGAATATTTGTTCTGGGTAGGCTGCGCCGGAGCCTTTGACGACCGTTATAAAAAAGTATCGAAAGCTTTTATTAAAATTCTTACTTTTCTTAAAGTTGATTATGCCGTTCTTGGTAAAGAGGAAACCTGTACCGGCGATCCTGCGCGCAGAGCCGGAAACGAAATGCTTTACCAGATGCAGGCGCTTACCAATATCAATACTTTTACCAGGTATGATGTAAAAAAAATACTTACAATTTGCCCGCATTGTTATAATATTTTCAAAAATGATTATCCTGACCTTGGCGGTAATTACGAAGTGATTCATTATACTCAGTTTCTTCAGAAATATATTAATGAAGGAAAATTAAAAATTGATTCTGATGTTTTAAAAAATAAAAAAATAACTTTCCACGATCCATGTTATCTTGGCAGGGCGAACAAAGAATATAAAGCTCCACGCGAAGTGCTTGCCGCGCTTGGCTCGCATAATGTAGAGATGAAGAGGAATAAAAGTTTTGCATTGTGCTGCGGCGCCGGTGGCGGGCAGATGTTCAAGGAAGCCGAGAAAGGTGATAAAGAAATATTTATTGAACGTACCGAAGAAGCTCTTGAAACAGGCGCAAACATTATTGCAACCTCCTGCCCTTTCTGCATGGTAATGATTACCGACGGATTGAAATATAAAAATAAGGAAGAAGAAATTTTTAATTATGATATTGCGGAATTAGTAGTGATGGCAATGGAATTATAAAAGAAAAGTCACTCTTCGATTAGCCTTCGATTAGCCTTCGATAAACTCAGGCTGACATTACTCAGGCTGACATTACTCAGGCTGACATTACTCAGGCTGACATTATTCAGGCTGACATTATTCAGCCTGATATCTTTTATTTTACTTTTTTCCGAGTTGTATCCGGTCTTACTATAAGAAAAATATCTTCGCTATCGCGTTTCATCAGGTACTTTTCACGGGCAAATTTTTCTAAGATTTCAGGATTATTCTTGTTGGTAAGCTCTATGGTTTCAATTTCATCTTGTTTGATCTGTTCAATATAATATTTTTTATCTTCTTTTAACTGATGCAATTTGTGTGCAAGATCAACCTGTGAAAGCAGATTGTTTTTATCAAAAACAATAATCCAGACAAAGAATGCTGCTGTTGTAACAATATATCTGTTTCTGATTATATATATAAGTATTCTTAATTGTCTCATAATTTCAACTAATAAAATTATTCAATAAAAACACAAGAAAATAAAGGGACGCAAGCTTTTTACTAACAGATATTTGTTTAAAAACATATTGATAAATGAGAATGAAAAAAAAAATCTTTTTTTTTAGTTAATTGTTTTTGGTTTTTTAGTTTAAGTTTTTTTAGTTGCTGGATTTAGTTATTTAGTTAACAACTACA
Organism: uncultured Bacteroidota bacterium; assembly: GCA_903847905.1. Taxonomy (GTDB): domain Bacteria; phylum Bacteroidota; class Bacteroidia; order Bacteroidales; family CG2-30-32-10; genus CAINEZ01. The sequence continues at coordinate 129 of CAINEZ010000292.1, read as the reverse complement.
CTATAACAAAAAACTGAGTAACCAAAATTAAAAACTATCAACCATTAACTAAAATCATTAGTGTCCATTAAAAAATAAAAATCGTTCTTTGAAATCCTTGTATATCTAAATTAAACGAACTTTTTAGTT
>CAINEZ010000291.1 GCA_903847905.1 uncultured Bacteroidota bacterium | reverse complement strand
GGAAATAAGGAAACATGGAAATAAGGAAACAAGGAAATAAGGAAACAAGGAAATAAGGAAACAAGGAAATAAGGAAATAAGGAAATAAGGAAATAAGGAAATAAGGAAATAAGGAAACAAGGAAATAAGGAAACAATGAAATAAGGAAACAAGGAAATAAGGAAACAAGGAAATAAGGAAACAAGGAAATAAGGAAACAAGGAAATAAGGAAATAAGGAAATAAGGAAATAAGGAAATAAGGAAATAAGGAAACAAGGAAATAAGGAAACAAGGAAATAAGGAAACAAGGAAATAAGGAAATAAGGAAACAAGGAAACAAGGAAATAAGGAAATAAGGAAACAAGGAAATAAGGAAACAAGGAAACAAGGAAATAAGGAAATAAGGAAATAAGGAAACAAGGAAATAAGGAAATAAGGAAATAAGGAAATAAGGAAACGGTCCCGATTCTCGGGAGTCGCAAGCTCCATAAACATGATGCATTGACCTTTTATCATTCATCATTTATCATTTATCATTCATCATTTATCATTCATATAGTATGTCAACCAAAAAAACAATTCTTCCTGCATTCGTACTTCTGGTGCTGATATTATTCAGTTCATGCGCCGGTGTAAAGGAAATAGCCTATTTGCAAAAACTATCTGCTAAAACAGATTCTATAAAACATAACAGCACTTTATTTGAAGCCCGTCTTAAACCAAAAGATATGTTGAGTATTACGGTAGCATCTTCCGAGCCCTTAACTACCCGCATGTTCAATCTCTTAGTCCCGATAGTTTTGCCAAATACAGAAAGTGTTCTTTCGCAACCGGCAATACTGACTTATCTGGTTGATGTGGACGGGAATATCGATTTTCCTGTTTTTGGCAAAATCAAGGTAGGTGGACTTACGCTGAAAGAAGTAGAGAGTATACTTCAGAAAAAAATGGAATCTTCCTTCAGCAAGGAACGCCCCATTATTTCCATCCGTTTTACTAATTATTCCGTAAACGTATTGGGTGAAGTAAATCGGCCGGGAAAATTCATTAGCACGAATGAACGCATGACAATTTTGGATGCGATTTCCAATGCAGGTGATCTAACCATTTATGGCCGAAGAGATAATGTAAAAGTGCTGCGTGAGTATGCCGATGGTTCCAAAAAAACCATTAGTGTGAATTTGAACGATGAGAATGTCATCTACTCGGCAGCTTATTACCTCGAACAAAATGATGTGGTGTATGTTGAACCCAATATTTCCCGCGCACGGGGTGCCAGCTTTGGAGCGGCCGAATCATTTGGAATTTCGGTATTATCCATCGGTATTTCACTGGTAAGTTTACTTTTTACGGTATTAAAAAAATAATTCTGAATAAAAAATATTATGAGTAAGTATTCTAATTATGTCGATTCTGAGGAAGAGGTTTTAGAAAAACCGATTGATTTTGTCAGTATTTTCTTTCATTTTTTATCTTATTGGAAATGGTTTGTGGCATCCGGAGTTTTATGTCTGATACTGGGAGTGCTTTATCTGAAAAAAACGACTCCTATTTACGAAGTCCGATCCACGGTATTGATTAAAGACGATGCTAAAGGAGGTAATGCCCAAATGGGTACTGAAATGAAAAGTCTCGGTTTATTCAATGTGAAAAACAATGTGGATAACGAAATCGAGGTGTTAAAAACATCGAATCTGACCGAACAGGTTATACGCGATTTATCACTTTATATCAAATATACTGAAAAGGGTATTTTCAGGGATCACTTGCTTTATGGAAAAGAAAGTCCCATTCTGGTATGGGTAGATGATGCCGTATTAGATACCCTGCAAAAATCGTTTAAATTCAATGTAACTCTTAAACCACATGACGGTTATGTTTTTACGGGAACTTATCAAAAGAAAAACTTCGAAATTATCAGAAGCTCGCGCGACAGTGTTGTACAATTGCCTTTCTGCAAAGTTTATTTTAAAAAATTAATTACTGCCACTCTTCCTGCTTCTGTAGATGTAACTATTTATAGCCCATCATCTATCGTAAAGGAGTATTTGGGAGCTTTGAGTATTGAGGTTACTTCGAAAACTACATCGGTAGTTAATATGACTTTTCATACGACTCATGCAAAACTGGGCAAAGATTTTTTAAATAAGTTGGTTGAAGTGTATAATCGCGAAGATATGAGGGATCAAAACCTGATATCAGCCAATACGGGCACTTTTATCAACGACCGCTTAGTTTCGCTAACGCAGGAACTCGATGATGTGGAAGGCAAAGTGGAAAATTATAAGAAGACTCAGGGTTTAACGGATATCAAATCGGAGGCCGATTTGTTTATCAAACAATCGGGCGATTTCGAAAAAAGCCGACTGGATGTAGAGATCCAATTAGCCATTGTATCTGATATTGATGACTATATTAATAAGAAGGATAGCCGTAATCAATTACTACCCTTTAGTGGCAGCTTGCAAAATTCGAGTTTAACTAAAGTCATTGAAGAATACAATCAGCTGTTGCTGGAACGTAAACGCCTTACGCGTACGGCATCACCCACCAATCAGACTATGTTGGACATGACCGACCAGATTGATGCCATGTTTGCTACGGTGAAAGCCAGTGTGAAAAATGAAAAACGACGCATGCAAATTACCCGTCAGGATTTGATGTTGAAATCCGGCGAAAATACGACGCGCATTAAAGAAATACCACGTCAGGAAAGGGAATATACCGAAATTAAACGACAACAGATTATTAAGGAAAACCTCTTTATATTTTTGTTACAAAAGAAAGAACAAAATTTCCTGAATATGTCGGGCGTAGTTCCAAAAGCCAAGTTAATTGATAAAGCCAGTGGTGGTGATAGTCCTGTATCCCCAAAATCAGTATTAATATTATTTATTGCCTTACTCATTGGTTTTATACTCCCGATTGTTGTTATTACGATACTTGACCTATTGCGTTTTCAGATACAAAATAAAGATGAGTTGGAAGCCCTGACGGAGGTTACTGTACTGGGTGAAATTCCCAAAAGTCTGCAAACCGGAAATATTATTATTCAGGATAATAGCACCAACCGCTTTACGGAGATGTTCCGTCTGCTTCGGGCAAACTTGTTGTTTGTACTGAATACCCCCGAAAAAAAGGTGATCAATGTTGTTTCCAGTGTAGGGGGCGAAGGGAAAACATTTATATCTATTAATCTGGGTATCAGTTTAGCCATGCTTTCCAAAAAAGTATTGATTATCGGGCTCGACGTTCGTAAACCAAAACTGGCAGAGTATCTTGGAATAAATAATGTTACAGGTATTACACTCTATCTATCAGGAAATATGGGGAAAGAAAAATTAATTCGTCCTTCCGGAGTTCATCCTAATTTATCCATTATTACGGCTGGTCCTGTACCTCCCAATCCGAATGAAATGATGTCTGTTCCCTTGTTAGATGATTTAATTGCAGAATGCAGACAGGAATATGACTATATCATTTTAGATACTGCTCCATTGGATATAGTATCTGATACTTTTGCTTTAAATCGTTTTGCTGACATAAGTTTGTATGTTGTCCGGGCTGAATATACGCCTAAACGAAATATTGAAGATGCCACAAAATTATTCAGAATGCAAAAAGTAAAAAATATGTATTTCGTATTAAATGCTTCTGATTATAAAAAATCGAATAACCGATATGGTTACGGACAAAAATATGGCTATGGTTATGGCAATAAGTATGGGTCGGGATATGGATATGAGGAAGAAGTGAGCGGGAAATAGTTAATAGTTAATAGTTAATAGTTAGTAGTTAATAAGTAATAATTGAGAGAAGCGATGACCCAAAAAATAAAAACATTAGTAGATAAAATTTCGACAATACTTGTAGCGGGTATTGATGCTAAGCAAGTTTATCTTTTTGGTTCGTATGCATATAATACGGCGAATAAAGATAGTGACATTGATATTTTTGTTGTTGCTGATTTAAAAGGAAAGAAAAAAAATTGAAATTACCCAGCAAGCCAGAAGATTGCTGTTAGGGAATGTTTCCATGCCTATTGATATTTTAGTGTGTGATGCAGCTGATTTTAATAATCGGAAAAATAATCAATCTACATTTGAATATATTATTTCCACAGAAGGTCAAAAAAACTATGGATAAAAATAAAGACGGTTTACTCTGGTTTGAATATGCCGAAAACGACCTTGAAGCAGTTACAATACTCTCGGGACAATTGAAACCAAAAATACGAGATTGTATGTTATCATTGCCAACAGTGTGCAGAAAAGATGCTTAAAGGCTACATTGCATATAATAACGGACGATTGCAGAAAACCCACGATTTAGTAGTACTTTGCGAAACTTTGCGAAACTTCGGCTAATTATGATGTTGAATTTAAGAATATCATAAAAATTTGCAGTGATTTGACTATATATGCCTCCGAAGTAAGATATCCTAATTAGATGCAAATCGAAAATTATCATATGAAGAAAGCAATTGAGAATGCTATGTTTATAAGAAATTTCGTTTTAATAAAAGTTCAGGATTATTAATTATTACTTTTGGAATATGCAGTTATCAACGAATAGTTGTATCTTCTAAACGACCAGTAGAACATTCTAAAAGCTTGGGTGGACGTTCTAAAAGGCAAGCAAGGAGATCTAAACGATTAGTAGAAAATTCTAACGGAATAAATAATTGAATATGGAAAGCCCGAGCTTTCCTATCCCGATAAACCGGGACAAGCTTAACCCGACGAAGCGACAGACGCTTCCGTCAAGTCGGAATGTAGCATTCGCCGAACAGAGCCGAACAGAGCTTGGGTGAACATTCATTATTTAAAATAAACCAACTATCTTTGCTCATATAATTTAAAACATAGAATTATGGAAGTTACAGCTCGTATAAATATCGACAGCCCAACAGGACGTAAATTAGTACGTGAAATTGAAAAACACAAGAAAGTAGCCAAAATTGAATATCCTTTGCCCGAAGACTTAATAACCGGTACTGCTTTATCGCATGATGAGGTATGGGATAAAATAATCGATAAAATGAGCAATCATTACGGAGTGGATATGCGTAAGATATGAAAAATTTTAGTGTAATTTATTCTAATAGAGCCAATGATGATTTAGAAAACTTATCTAATGTGATTATGTATAAATACAAAGCACCAATCACATCAAAGCGCTACATTTTTGGTTTACGTGACGAGATTAAAAAACTCTCAGCTTTAGCAGATACACTTCCTTATTATTCAAGCCCGCAATTATTACAATACGGATCAAACACGAAACGTTTAAATTATAAAGAAATGGCTATAATATTTGCCATTTATGGACCTATCGTATACATTCACCGTATAATTCCGGCGAATTCAATTGTTGGACTATAATGAGCGATGATCACACTTTAAACGCCTACAACCGGATACTAACCAAATAAATAATTGAATTAAAAATTGAATATGTAAGTCTGGAGACTTACTATCCCGATAAACTCCTGATAAACTCCCGAAAGATTCCCGATAGATTCCCGATAAATTCCCGATAGATTCCCGATAAATTCCCGATAAATCGGGACAGGCAGGGACAGGCAGGGACAGGCAGGGACAGGGAGGGACAAGCAGGGACAAGCTTAACCCGACGTAGTCAGAGAGTCTTCCGTCAAGCCGGAATGTAGCATACGCCAAACAGAGAAAATACGAATTAAACGAATTTAAAAAACGAATTACACGAATTTATAAGTACGAATTTAATACGAATTATACGAACTAAAACGAATTAAGATAAGTTATGGAACAAGGCGAAATTGTTTTATATAACTCTATTGATAATACAAATTTTCAAATCGAAGTAAGGATTGAAAATGAAACTGTTTGGCTCAACAGGCAACAAATTGCACTATTGTTTGATAGGGACATTAAAACAGTTGGTAAACATATCAATAATGTTCTTAAAGAAGAGCTTAAAACAGTTTCAGTTGTCGCAAATTTTGCGACAACTGCAGCAGATGGAAAAATATATCAAGTTGAATATTATAATTTAGACATGATTATTTCTGTTGGATATCGTGTCAAATCACAGCGAGGTATACAATTCAGATTATGGGCAAACAAGGTGTTGAAAGAGTATCTTTTAAAAGGATATGTCATTAATCACCGCATAGAGAAAATTGAAAAGGATGTGTTTTATTTGAAAAAGAAAGTAGATGAAGTGGATTTTCAACTTAAAACTCAACTTCCACCTAACGAAGGAATTTTCTATGATGGTCAGATATTCGATGCCTATAAGTTTGTGTCTGATATAATTGAAACAGCAGTAACAACAATTGTATTGATAGATAACTATATAGACCATAGTGTACTTGTGCTACTTTCAAAAAAAGGAGTGGGGGTTAAAGTGAAAATATATACTT
>CAINEZ010000290.1 GCA_903847905.1 uncultured Bacteroidota bacterium | reverse complement strand
TTTTTTATTAGACTAAAAAATAAATACAATTGGTATAATCAGCATTCATTTCAAATATTTGATTAATGCAATTTTTGAAAAGAATAGTGTAGCATAAATTAATACCTCAACTTATACACTAACTGTTTTAGCTCAATTTCGGCTGTTTTTGCAGCATACTGAAGATTCACTAAAAGATAAGCGGCATTTTCAAAACTTGTTTGAGCTGCTTTTACATCAAGAATAGTAGCCTGATTAACCTGAAAATTTTGCATTACAACTTCAACTAGTTTTTTTGTAAGTTCATAATTTTTTTGCTGTGAATTTATTTGCTGAAAAATAGTGGAATAAGATTGATATGTTTTATAAGCATTTGTTGAAAGTGTATTAAATAAATTTTCTTTTTGCAGTTTTGAATTTTCGACATCTAACTCAGCAACTTTTTTTTGAATATTGTAAATATTTCCATAAAATATAGGTATTTGCACTGTAACTCCTGCTAATGGTCCATAGTTACGATTCATCAATGTTAAACCTGAATTGTAATCAGATTGTAAGAAGTTGTAAGCTGTATTGATTTTGACCAATGGATATCGCTGTGCTGAAATTTCTTTAACAATTTGTTCGTTGATTTTTACCTGCTGTTCGGCAGAAAGATATTGGGTGTTGCGGTTCAGATAACTGATAATCGAATCTAATTGAAGTGTAGCGTCAACAACAATACTATCGTTAATCGTAAAATCAGAATGTTTCTTCTCATTCATAAGTAGAAATAAATCCGCTTTATCTTGTTCAATAACCAGGTTCTGCAATTTTAAATTTTGTTCAGCAGTATTTACATCCGTTTGCGCCTGAAGAATATCAACGGCATTTGCCATTCCGACTTTATTTTTCTCGTTAATGATTTCTAATTTTTTATTGGAAACATCAAGAGAATTTTGAATAATTTTCAGATAATTTTCCTGGCGAATAATATCATAGAACTTTTCCATCACTGCTGCGATTATATTTTGGATTTGCTGATTAAGCATTATTTCACTTTGTTTTTGTAGGCAGTTTAATCGTTCTTTGGTTGCTGTAATTTTAAATCCATTAAATAAAACAATGCCTGCCGAAATATCTGCATTCATAGCATTTTCGTTTATATCGGTTAAATTAGTTTCCGAACCGTCGCTAAATTTTTGATTGTTATTGTTAATGGAACCATTATCAACTAATCCTGCGCTAACATAAGGTAAGCCGCCAGCCATTCCAAAAGTGTTGCCAATCTTTGATATTTCAGCATTATTTTTTGCAATCTGAATATCAAAGTTATTTTTAAGAGTAATATCTATAGCATTCTGCAATGACAATATTTGCTGGGCATGTATAATAAATGGTATAAATAAAACAGCAGAAATATAAAATCTTTTCATTTTCAAATTTACTTTTAATTGTTTCACGCAAAGATCGCAAAGACTTACGCTAAGTTCGCAAAGATTATAAATTGTTAACAATTCGATGAATGTTTTCTTTCAATATTTTTGAATTAAAATTTATCAGTAGCCCTAGTTTTAAATCAGAAAGTTTTAAATAAGTATGAAGTTGGGCAAAGTGAACAGGTGCAAGTGCTTCAACAGACTTAACTTCAACAATGACTTTATTTTCAACAACTAAATCCAATCTATACCCTACATCTTGCTTTACATTTTTATAGATGAAAGGCATCGGATATTGTTGTTCAACATTTAATCCAAGTTCTCTTAATTCAAAAGCTAAAGCATTTTCATAAGCAGACTCAAGTAAACCAGATCCGATAGTTCTATGCAATTCTAATGCTGCGCCAATAATCTTATATGATATTTCGTTTTCTGTCATTTTTTGTTTAGCGTTCTTTGCGTTTTTTCTTAGCGAGCTTTGCGAGAAAATTTATTTTAATTGTTTCACGCAAAGATCGCAAAGACTTACGCTAAGTCCGCAAAGATTATAAATTGTTAATTATGTTATAATTTCTTCAATTTTATTATGGATTAATGCTTTTAATTTCTTCCATTTTTACTTCATGTTTACCTGATATAAAAGTATAAACCGCCGGTATCACAAACAAAGTAAGAACTAATGAAAATAAGATGCCCCCCACAACAACAATTCCAAGCGGAATACGGCTGGTTGCAGCTGCTCCAAGACTCAAAGCAATAGGCAAAGCACCGAGTGAGGTTGCAAGGCTGGTCATTAATATTGGTCTTAACCTTTGCGTTGCCGCTTCAACCACAGCCTGAAATTTAGGCATACCTTGTTTTCTTTTTTTATTTGCAAATTCTACAATCAGAATTCCGTTCTTTGTAACCAATCCTATAAGCATGATCATTCCAATTTCAGAAAAGATATTCAGAGTTTGTCCGAATATCCAAAGACATAAAAGAGCGCCTGCAATTGCCAAAGGAACTGTTATCATAATGATCAGCGGATCCCTGAAACTTTCGAACTGTGCCGCAAGCACAAGGAAAATAAATATCAGGGCAAGAATGAACGCATAAGCTATGTTGGAAGAACTCTCTGCGTAGTCGCGCGAAGGACCGCTTAATGATGTTTGAAAACTATCATCGAGTAATTTAGCGGCAATTGATTGCATTGCTTTAACCCCATCGCCAACAGTTTTCCCATTTGCCAGAGAAGCTGAAATAGTGGCGGATTTATAACGATTGAAATGATACAATGTAGGGGGATTTGCGTTTGAAACAATTTGTGTTACCGCTGTCAATGGAATATTTACTCCTTTGCCGTTGCGAACATACAGATTTGAAATATCAACAGGTTTCTGCCTGTCTTTCATTGCAACCTGCATTATTACCTGGTATTGCTTGCCATTCATGATAAAATAAGCAAGACGTCCACCGCTGAAAGCGCTTTGCAAAACAGTAGCAATATCAGTTACGGTAAGACCAAATTGGCGTGCTTTAATCCTATCAATAGTTATATCAACTTCGGGTTTATTGAATTTAAGGTTAACATCGGCATTTTGAAATGTTTTATCATTTTTTACTTCATCCATAAATTTCGGGATAACCTCTTTCAGTTTTTTGAAATCAAGGTTCTGCACAACAAATTGTACAGGCAAAGCGCCTTTGGAAGCTAATCCCACTGCAATAGTTTGCTCTTCAATAGGGAAAATACGTACATTGTTAAATCTTGAAAGTTTTTTATTCAACTCTTTTACAATATCACTCTGGCTTCTTTTTCGTTCGGAAGTAGGAAGCAATCCTATTCTGCCATTACCGCCATTTACGCCTGTATTGCTGAAACTCGGAACTGAAATAAAAGAAAAAGCTCTTTCAGGAATAGAGTCAATTAAAAAATCACCGATTTTATCGCCAACTTCTGACATAAATGGATAGCTGGCGCCTTCCTGTCCTGTTATCGTTAGACGAATCATGCCTTTATCTTCAAGCGGAGCCAGTTCACTTTGTAAATTTTTCCCAATAATGATAACAATGGCAAGGCATATTACAACAATTACCCATGCAATCCAACGCCTTTTAACAAAACGTTCAACTAATTTTTTGTAACCACTTTCCATACCGCTGAAAAAAGGTTTAGTTTTAATGTAAAACCATCCATGCTGTGCATTTTTTTTGTTCAGAAAGACATTCAATACAGGCGTAATAGTTAGTGAAACAAAAGCTGACATCAGCACAGCACAGGCAAGTACAACACCGAACTCCCTGAATAAGCTTCCAACAAAGCCCTGTAGAAATAACACAGGTAAAAAGACAATGGCAAGAGTAATTGAAGTGGCAATAACCACAAAGAAAATTTCTTTACTTCCATCAATGGCAGCTTTCCTTATAGGAACTCCTCTTTCAATTTTCCTGAAAATATTTTCGGTAACAACAATTCCATCATCAACAACCAAGCCTGTCGCCAGAATAATTGCTAATAATGTCAAGATGTTTACAGAATATCCGGCAATATGCATAATAAAAAAAGTGAAAATGAGTGATATCGGAATATCAATGAGAGGTCGGATTGCAATAAGCCAGTTCCTGAAAAAGAAAAATATTACCAGTATCACCAAACAAATTGCTATTAATAAAGTTTCACTAACCTCGTTTAATGAACGGCGCACATTTAAAGTATTATCTATTAATGTTGTGAAAATAATATCTCCTTTTTGTGATTTTTTAATTTGTTCCAGACGCTTATTAAACTCATTCGAAATATTGATATAGTTTGCACCCGGTTGTGGAACAATTACCAAACCAACGCCGTTAACTCCATTGAGCCTCCACCTTTGTTCATATTGCTCGGGACCTAACTCTACTTTTGCAACATCGCTAAGCCTTACTATTCCATTTGAATCTTCACGTAAAATTAAATCTTTAAAATCCTGTTCAGTGGTCAACCTGCCGAGCGTTCTTATTGTAAGTTCTGTTTTATTTCCATATATTTTTCCGGAAGGTATATCAACATTTTCTTTACTCAATACAGAAGATATATCATTAAATGCAATGTTGTAAGCATTCATTTTATCAGGATCTACCCACAAACGCATAGCAGGACGTTTCTGTCCTACAATATTCACGGCGCTTACTTCGGGTATAGTTTGAAATTTATTCAATAAAACATTTTCAGTATAATCGCTAAGTTCAAGCAATCCTTTACTTGGACTTTGAACTGCAAGCATGATAATGAAATCGCTGCTGGCATCTGCTTTTGTTACAACGGGAGCAGCGTCAATGTCCTGCGGCAGGTTTTTTAATGCCTGCCCTACTTTGTCGCGCACATCATTTGCTGCAGTTTCTAGATCAGCATTTAAATTGAACTCCACGCTGATGTTGCTTATTCCGACAGCGCTTGTTGATGAAATTGTGCGGATACCGGCAATTCCGTTTATAGATTTTTCAAGAGGTTCGGTAATACGACTTTCAATAATGTCAGAATTAGCGCCCGTATAAGAAGTGCTCACTGTTATCAATGGCGGATCGATAGCAGGATAATCGCGTACACCTAAATATGAGTATCCTATCACACCTAATAAAATGATGAAGATGTTCATCACTGTCGCCAATATCGGTCGCTTGATTGATAATTCGGAAATATTCATTTTTTTATGTAATAATAAGTCATAAGGCAAAAGTCATAAGGCATAAGTGGAGATAATTGAAATAAAATACTAAATTTAAAAAGTAAAAATACTATCATTGCAAAAGAGCCAATATTCTTCATCTTTATTTGAAACTTTTGCCTTATAACTTATTACTTAATTACTTATTACCTATTACTTATCACTTATTACTTTTAACTTTCTTTATTTTCACTTTGCCATTAGGGCGAACAAACAATACTCCGCTAACCACTACAGTATCACAGGGACTTATACCTTTGGTTATTTCAACAACATCGGATGTTCTTACGCCAGTTTCTACATTCACAAAAACCGCTTTACCATTTTTAACAACTACAACCTGATTAGAAATAGCATCGGGAATAATTACATTTGTAGGAACAACAATTCCTTTTCCTTTTTTATCAAATAAAATTTTCACAAAAGATCCGGGGCTGATAATACCATTTTCTAATTTTGCCCTTACTTTAATATTTCTTGTTGTAGTATTTATCTGCGGCTCAATGGCGTTAATGGTTGCAGTAAGATATTTTTCAGAAGTTGTTTGAACAGTTACAGTTTGTCCAACAATTACAAAGCTTTCATAAACTTCAGGAACTACAAAATCAATTTTAATTTTATCTGTCTGTTGTAATGTGCCTATTAATGTTGACGGTGTTACATAAGCTCCCTCACTTACAAGGCGCAATCCTAAACGCCCTGAAAATGGAGCTTTGATAACAGTTTTATCAATTTGTGCGTCTAATACTTTTATGTTAGCTTCATATAAATCAACCTGGCTTAACGCTGCATCGTAGGTAGCCTGATCTACACCGTTAACTGCAAGCAATTTTTTTAAACGCTCTTCGGTTTTTTCAGCCAATTTCAACTGCACTTTTTGTTGTTCTAATTCTGCCTGCAAATCGGCATCGTTGATTTTAGCTAAAACAGTTCCTTTTGTAACCATCGCCCCATCAGGGATACTCAAATATGTTATACGTCCGTTTACTTCGGGATGCAAATCAACCATCTCTTCCGATAACACAGTTCCGTTTACCTCAATATTAGAAGAAAAATTTTCATCCTTCGCAATGATAACATCAACAGGCACTGGGGGCGTTTCCTTTTTTGCATTATTATTTTTATTTCCGCTTTTACACGAAATAATAGCAATTAAAGAAAACGGAATAATAATAAATTTTATATAATTCATAAAATGTTGTTATGTTCGTTTAAATTATTTCTGATCTTTCCAACAATATCATAAAATTCATTGATCTGCGATCTCTTAAGCCCTTTAAAAGCTATTTCAGTAGCCTCAGCAAGTACTTTTTTTATTACTGTCATTTCCTTTTTTGCTTTACTTGTAAGAACAAGACTATACTTTCGCCTGTCAGTAACATTTTTTATGCGTTTTACATAACCTTTGTCGGAGAGATAATCAATTATACGAACAACAGAAACTTTATCCGTATTAAGTATGCCTGCAAGATCCTGCTGCGTAATTTTTCCTTCTCCCGCCTCAATTAAAAGCAAAGCATAGTAATTCCTGTCAATATCAAGATTGCTGAGTTTGGTATTTAATATATGAAGAAAGCCTCTTCCTGTGTTTGAAAGAATTCTTCCTAATGGTTGTTCAATATTTTTTGACTGCTTTTTACTCATATCATATT
>CAINEZ010000289.1 GCA_903847905.1 uncultured Bacteroidota bacterium | reverse complement strand
TGATAAAATCAAGATAGCCCTCCTGAATTTTAACGAGGTATTCTTTTTCTATATCCTGTTCATAGGCACGGCCTCTATTTATAATATTTTTTTTCAGGTTATCAATATTAAGGTAAAGATAAACCAGGAGATCGGGCTTGGGCAAAGTTGTATTGATTATATAAAACAGTTTTGTGAATAACGCGAATTCATCAGGTTGTAATGTTTTCTTTGCAAAAATCAAAGTCTTGTTAATGAAATAATCTGAAATAGTAAAACTTTTAAATAAGTCTTGCTTTGAAAGTTCATCTTTTAACTGATGGTAACGCGAAGCGAGGAAAGATAATTCAAGCGGGAAAGCATAATGCTCAGGATTTTTATAAAATTTAGGCAGGAACGGATTGTCGGCAAATTGTTCAAGTATTAACTTGGCGTTAAACTGTTCTGAAATTCTTGTGGCAAGCGACGTTTTCCCTGCACCAATATTCCCTTCTATTGCAATATAATTATATTTCATTTAGTTGGGGCTTAAAATGTCAAATGACGGTTCGCACAGCAATTCTACTTCGCTTTCATCAGGGCATTCTTTTAGCAGATCGGAAATACTTTTCCCAAACACAGGGTGAATTAATTCAGCAGCTATTTCTTTCATCGGAACCAAAACAAACTTCCTGTTTTGTATTTGTGGATGCGGAATAATAAGGTGTTCTTTGTTAATGATAAGGTTGTCGAAAAAAATAATATCAATATCAATCTCTCTGGCAACCCATTGTTTTATCTGTCTTCTTCTTCCGATAGAAATTTCTATTTTAAGAATTTCAGTTATCAATTCAAATGGAGATAGCATGGTTTCAAGACACAAAGCCATATTAAAAAAATTCCTTTCGTCCTGAAATCCCCATGGTTCAGTTTCGTATATGGCTGACTGTTTTTTTACTTTCCCTAACTTTTTTAGGAGTTTAACGGCATTCCGGAGGTTTCCCTCTTTATCGCCAAGGTTTGTTCCAAGCAGTAGAAAAGTTGTACTCATAACAAAAAAACTATTGCTTCAAAATTACAATAAGTTTGATACGAAAATAATCTTGTTGAAAATTTATTTTTAATTGTAACTTTTTTATTTAATAAACCGTCATAAGATAAATTTTATGTTGGGAAATTTTTTTGTGTAAATTGAAAGAGGGTGTTTACCTGCCCTCTTTTAATTTTTACATACACTGATTAAATATAGTTAAAAAAATCTTTTTCGTATCAATTTTTTTTATAACATTGCGAAATATAAATCATTTGTGTTAAACAATTTAAAACAATAAAATATGAAACAATTTTTTAAATTCATGTTCGCTTCGATGACAGGTTTTATCCTGACATTTATTATTCTATTCTTCATAATGATGGGGATACTTATGTCTGTTGCATCATTTTCAAAGAAAGAAGTTGTGATAGTTCCAAAGAACACAGTTCTACACTTAAAATTTAACGAAGTTATCCCTGACCGTTCTTCGAACAATCCTTTTGATAACTTCGATTTTTTTTCAATGAAAACATCAAAGGTACCCGGGCTTAATGATATATTGAAAAGCTTAAAAAAAGCAAAAAATGATGAAAACATAAAAGGTATCTTCCTTGATCTTGGCACGGTTCCTTCCGGAATCGCCACCATAGAAGAGATTCGTAACGCCCTGGTAGATTTCAAAAAATCAGGAAAATTTATTATAAGCTATGGGGAAGTTTTTACTCAGAAAGCGTATTATCTTGCTTCCGTGGCAGATAAAATATATTTGAATCCGGCCGGTATCATAGATTTCAAAGGGCTAAACGGCGAAGTAATGTTTTACAAGGGCTTACTGGAAAAATTAGATGTGAATATGCAAATTATCCGTCATGGCAAATTTAAAAGCGCTGTTGAACCCTTTTTCCTTGACAAAATGAGCGAATCCAATAAAGAACAGACTTTAAAATATCTTACTTCAATTTGGGACCATTTGTTAGATGGTATTTCGGATAGCAGAAAAATAAGTAAAAATGAACTGAATGCTATTGCTGACAGTTTTAAATTGCAGAAAGCGGAAGATGCAGTAAAATATAAGCTTGCAGATAAATTAATGTATAAAGATGAAATTCTTGCTGAACTACGCACTAAGCTCGGAATAACCGGAAACGACAATATTAGTATGATGCTGATGAGTAAATACGTTGATGCCGCTGATAGAACGAAAAAACATTCGAAAACAAAAGATAAGATCGCTGTGGTTTATGCAATTGGACAAATTGAAAGCGGTATAGGTGATGATAAAACTATCGGCTCCGAGAGAATATCCGAAGCCATTAGAAAAGCAAGGCTTGATACAACAGTAAAAGCAATTGTTCTTCGTGTGAATTCACCTGGAGGCAGCGCTCTTGCATCGGATGTGATATGGAGAGAAGTTGTGCTCGCTAAAAAAATAAAACCTGTAGTAGCTTCAATGGGAGACGTTGCCGCTTCGGGCGGATATTATATTTCGTGTGCGGCAACAAAGATCATTGCCTGTCCAAATACTATTACGGGCTCTATTGGTGTATTCGGAATAGTTCCTGATTTTAAAGGATTGTTTAATAATAAGCTTGGCATTACCTTCGACAATGTAAAAACAAATAATTATGCTGATTTCGGAACTACTTCCCGGGCACTAACTGAAGCGGAAAAAAGAATTTATCAGGACGACGTCGAGAATATTTATTATAAATTTATTTCGCATGTTGCCGAAGGCAGGGGAATGACAACCGATCAGGTTGATTCGATTGGACAGGGAAGGGTTTGGAGCGGTACTGATGCGAAAAAGATAGGGCTGATAGATGGGTTCGGGGGTTTGGATAGCGCAATTAGCATAGCTGCTAAGCTTGCAAAAATTGAAGAGTATAAAATACTTTCTTTACCGGAGCAAAAAGATCCATTTACTCAAATTCTTAAAGAATTAATAGGCGGCGACGATGATGTGCTGCTAAAGAAAGAACTTGGCAATGCTTACGAATATTATCAATATATTCAGGAAATGAAGAACATGAAAGGCGTTCAGGCAAGAATGCCGTATTATATAAATATTTATTGATAAGGACAATTCTATAAAAAACGGTGGTATTTTTTCACTAAAAAAAGAATTATGAAAATATTTCATAATTCTTTTTTTTATAATCAATGCTGTTGTGTGATGCAGCGATTCTTACAAACTATTACTTTTCATTATTTCTTTATTTTCAAAAGAAAATCCATTAATAATTTCAATGGCTTGTTTAAGGTAACATTCATGCTTGGGTATGAAGAAACGAGCTTACCCCCAAAGTTTTTTTTAAATATGTTAATGTTATAAGTTTGGTCGGTGGGTGTTGCATCAGTATCGTAACCTCCGAAATCAAAATATTTAAAATTATTTTTTTTCGCATATTTAATGGCTTCGTGGAAGCAAAGATGAAGAATTGGAAAT
>CAINEZ010000288.1 GCA_903847905.1 uncultured Bacteroidota bacterium | reverse complement strand
TGCTAAATATGGATATAAGGAAAAAACTAGGGGAAAAATTTAAAAAAACCGATATTTCATCTTTATCGGATGAACAGGTAATAGCCATCAGCGAGTTATTAACAAAAAAAACTTCCCCGTTAAAAAAGAAAAAGAAAACAATTCCATCTCGCGCACGCGTGATGCAGGGCAAAAATAAAGAATTAAAATTTGATAATATTTTCCTGCATAATTTTATTGAATATAATCCTTCAACCGTTTTAATTTGTGATTCGAAAAGTAAAATAATAAAAGCAAATAAAGCATCAATTGATCTTTTCGCCATTTCCCTTGAGGGGAAATATTTATTCGATAATCCGCTTGCTGATGCATTTGATTTAAAAGATAAAATAAAAAATATTAAACAAGGTAATATTGAAAGTTTTCCTTCCATTTGGTTTAATCCGAAAAAGTATTTTCCTGAAATGCCATCGAAGAATATTTGCATTTCTGTTGCAATTTATCCGATACTTGATAAAAAAAGAAAGATTACTAATTATGTTATTTTAATTATAGATATCACTGAAAGGAAAAAAGCCGAAGATGCATTAATTAAAAGCGAAGAAAAACATAGTCGGATTTTTGAGAATATCCAGGCTGTTTATTTTGAAACTGATTTTGAAGGAAATATCCTTGAAATAAGTCCATCTGTTGAAAGTTTTACTTTGTATAAAAGAAATGAGTTATTGGGTCGCAATATGAATGGAATATATGCTGACCTCAACGACAGGGCTGCGCTTCTGAAAGAAATATCTGAAAAAGGTAAAGTTATCAATTACAGTCTTAATTTTAAAAACAAAGACAATTCAATTATATATACAACTGTTAATGCCAAACTGCTGAAAAATTCAAATGGCGCCCATGAAAAAATTGTTGGAGCTTTTCTTAACATTTCTCAGCTAATGCAAACTATTAATGCTCTTCAGAAAAGCGAAGAACGTTTTCGTGAAATTTATGAAAATACTAATGATATAATATTTACAATGGATTTTCAAGGTAATTTTACTTCGGTTAATCCAAGTACTGAAAAATTATTGGGATTTAAATTTGAAGAAATTATAGAACGAAATTTAAAAAATTATCTTTCACCAGAAACAGCAATAATTGCCTTTGATAATATCAGGGAAAAACTTACCGATAAAAAAATAAATACTGTTTATGAAGTTGATTTTGTGAATAAGAACGGTTCATTCACTTCATTGGAAGTAAACAGTAAGATTCGATACAAGGAAGAGGAACCTTTTGAAATATTCGGTATTGCAAGAAATATAACTGAAAGAAAAGAAGCAAGCAAAGCATTAATAGAAAGCGAAGAAAAATACAGGATGATATTTGAAAATTCTCCATTGGGAATTATGACGGTTGATATAAATGGGAATATTATTGAAATAAACCCGACAATTCTTCAATTAGTCGGATCAAAATCCATTAATGAAACCAAAAGTATTAATTTTCTTAATTTTCAGCCATTAGTAGAAGCAGGTTCTGTTAAAGCTTATAAACATTGCATTAAAACAGGAAAACCAGTAATTACTGAAGCAATATATAAAAGTATATCGGGGAAAACATTAAATGTCAAGGTTTATACAAAACCTATAAAAAATAAAAAAGGTGAAGTAACAAGTTTTCAGGTTATAGTAGAAGATATCTCCGAGGAAAAAAAAGCGGAACAGAAATTAAAATCAGCGCTTGCAGAAAAGGAAATTTTAATACGTGAAATTCATCACAGGGTAAAAAATAATATGCAGATTATTATTTCACTGATAAATATGCATATGCAGGATATAGAAGATGAACTCATGATTAAAAAAATCAAAGACCTGCAGCAAAGAGTAAGAACAATGTCCATTATACATGAAGACCTATATATGTCGGACGATCTTTCAAAAATAAATTTCGGGAAATACCTGCAAAAACTCTCTAATAATCTTTTAAATATCTACTCTTCCGAATTTAAAATTGAATTAAAATTTAATCTTGCTGATATTTTTCTCGGCATTGATACTGCAATACCTTTCGGGTTAATAGTTAATGAACTTTTAAGCAATTCTTTTAAACATGCATTTCCTGATGAGTGGGTAAAAAACCAGGGAAATAAAAAGTGCGAGATTAAAATCGAATTTATTCCTGTCGACAATAAATATCTTTTTATAGCTTGCGATAATGGCATTGGAATGCCTGATAATGTTGAAAAAATTAAAGGAAGTACGCTTGGGCTTATGTTGGCAGATATACTTGTTGGTCAGTTGAAGGGAAAGATGAAAATGATCAATAAGAATGGGACAAGGTATGAAATAGAAATTGATAAAGAACCAATATAACTTGTTTTATTCATAAAAATATTTAAAAGACTCAAGTCTCAAGCCCCAAGCCTCAAACCCGCCTACCCTGCCTACCGGACAGCTACCGTGTGGACACAAATATTCAAAAATTATGTTCAAGTAATGATAAAAAAGTCCGAAGGACTTTAATATTAATAACCACCGG
>CAINEZ010000287.1 GCA_903847905.1 uncultured Bacteroidota bacterium | reverse complement strand
GTAAGGAACAAACTTATACACCGCATTTTTGCGGTTGTAAACAACAGAATCCCTTACAGAGAAAATTATTTAAATCCATTTTTGGATTGCGCTTGATAACAAATATTAATATAAATAATTTGGATTTAAACATAGAATTCGGGCGGCAGCAAGGGGGGCAAAACTCACTATAAACTAAAAAGGTACAACCCAGAAATCTGAAAAGAGTTATAAGAAATGAAAACTATTATGACAGACACAAAATTCAAATTTTTAGACAATACTTATTTTCATTTGACCTTGCTTCAAGCACAAGTGCTAAAAACCTATTGGGAAACCTCCCACTCCGAACGCAAGCTCGTAAAAGATAAATACGGACGACTTTTTCATTATCGATTTGATGAGGAAATGAGCTTCAACGACCGCCCCGACCGCATAGATTACCTGTGGGTATTGGTAACTGACGAAAAAGATTCTGATTCACTTATCGAAGTCAATAACCTTTCACTGCTACGTCCGCCCTATATTGCTGCCGACGAAACAGGATGGGTTGGTGTGCATGAAACTGTTTAAAGAAACATACGGAACATCCCGAAAATCCTTTAAAAGAGTAGGAAAAAAAATTAAACCGAAAAAATTATGAATCGAAGCTTTTTAATAGCATTACTTATGCTTTTACCTTTAACTGGATACTCTAAAGATGCAAAAACAGCTTATGTACATTGGGATCCAAGTACAGCCAATAGAAATGGTTATGTCATTGATGTTAAGATAAGCTATGGATTTGCCAACTGTTATGGACAAAAATCTATGGCTATTGGGTGGGGTGAAATTACCTCAAGCCAGTATGTATATAAAGGTAACAAATATTCTGCTGCCGAGGTAAATGGGAAGTTAACTTTTGATAGTATTCGAATAGGTTTTACCACATTAAGTGCTGACTTATACGAAGGCTCTCATATATTAGGGCTGTTGAACTTTAAATATCTTACCAATTTTATAGAGGCTGGTTGCTTTAGTGATATTTCTCACTTTACCGAAATGCTTGGGATAAACGATAAAGATTTTGCCGACAGCCGCTTTCCAAGCCTGACCTTACAGAATTTCAGAAATATAGAAATTGCATCAGATGATAAAAAAGTGGAACATATTCTGTCAAAAAAAGTAAACGATGAGGAATACAGACAACTCATATTAAGAGCCGACTATTTTTTTGCAGCTCAAAATTACGATGGAGCTAAAGCCGAATATAAAAAAGCACTTAGCAAGAATGTAAACAACGAATATTGCAACAAGAAAATTGACGAATCGACCGAGAAGTTTAAACAAAAAGAGCAAAACGCCTTACTCAACAATTACATTACTAAAGGCAATGATGCCCTTAGTCAAAAAAAATATTCAGAAGCAAAATCATTTTTCCAACAAGCGTTGAGCCTCTCGCCCAACAACCAAAGCGTGATAGCTAAAATTGCAGAAATAGATAAAGCAATGGAACAACTGAATGTCGAAATAGCAAAAAATGCCGAAGCTAAAAGAAAAGAAGAAGCTAAACAGAAAGAACTGGAAGCAAAAGCTAAACAGCAACCGAAAGATGATTTTTGGGATAAGCCCGAAAATACTATGACTATAAAACAACAGCAACTAATAGAAGATAAGAAAAGACAGGAAAAGCAGAAACAAGAAGAACTGGCTCGACAGGAACAACTACGTAAAGATGAACTGGCACGACAACAAAGACTCAAGGAAGAAGCGCAGCAAAATGCCATTGCTAAAGAGAATGCAATGAGAAATCCGATTACTTACAATAATATATACAGCGGCGATTCTATTACCATCCCAGATATAAAACTTATTAAATATATAAACCCGTATTTCAAAAATGCTGTAATAACTGTTTCTTCATTCAATAACGAGACCAACGAAGTTACCACATTAACAGGCGAAGGTGTGTTCAACAGAACATTACCACTTAACAAAGGATGGAATAACATTAATGTGACACTTACTGTGAATACTACTCCTATAGTAAAAGAAATAGTAAAGGTTTATTACAAGAAAGCACCAAAAGATAGCCGCTTCGGCACTTTTACCGACCCGCGGGATGGAAATGTGTATAAAACAGTAAAAATTGGCAATCAGGTGTGGATGGCTGAAAATTTCCGTTATAAAACATCTTCAGGATGCTGGGCTTATAAAGATGATGCAAGCAATGTAAATATTTATGGTTACTTATATGATTGGGACTCAGCCATGAGTGTTTGCCCTGCGGGTTGGCATATACCTTCGATAGAAGAATTTGGTATTTTAATTGAAACATTAGGTGGGGATAAGGTTGCAGGTAATGCTATTAAAAGTACTACCGGATGGCAACCAAAAGAAAATATCACTAACAGTAGTGGGTTCAACGCTCTTCCGAGTGGTTATCGAACTTATAACGGTCTATTTTTTGAAATAAATTATAGCACAGGCTGGTGGACATCTTACATCTACCCGGATAGCGATATGAATAAGAGTGTGTGCACTACATCTGCTTCTAGTTCAGGCATGTATAGATATAACCCCGACAAGGCCGCTGGTTATTCTGTCCGTTGCATTAGGGATTAAATAATCAATTTCTAACAGATAATCACAATAATAATATTTCAAGCAATTTAAAATAAACGCCTCATGAAAACAAAATTTATAACCCTGCTTATCGTTCTCAGCTTTTGTTCAGGCATAACAGCACAAACTAATGATGAACAAGCCCGACAAAAATACATGCAAGCCAAAGAGGCATACAACCAAGAAAAATATAATTTTGCCCTTAGTTTTCTTATAGATGCAAAGTTTTTGCTTGGAAAAACCAATGTAAGGATACAACCCATGATGGCTAAATGTTTTGCCAAATTGGAAAATTGGTATGCAGCAAAAAATGCAATTAAAAATTATTATGCACTCAATCCAGATAAAAGTTTGGTGGAATATGCTGAGATGGTAGAACTTGAAAAGGAAACAGATAAACATCTTACAATAGAAGAAGTCAATAAAATAAATGCACAAATGGAAACTGTAAAGCCGGAAACAAAACCAGAAGTCAAATCAAAACCTGTAGTTATTTCTAAATCCAAAACTATAGCAAAATCTGAAACTGAAACTGAAACTGACATTTACACGGTAGTTGAAAAGATGCCTATGTATGCCGGTGGCGAAGATAGTCTTTTTGCATTTTTGGGTAGGAATATGAAATATCCGGTCGTTGCACAAGAGAATGGCATTCAGGGGAAAGTAGTTGCCCGCTTTGTGGTGCAGAAAGATGGAGGTATAAGTGATGTTGAAATTATCCGATCACTCGATCCGGCATGTGATAAGGAAGTTATCCGACTTGTAAAGAGTTTGCCAAAATGGACACCCGGAAGGCAAAATGGAAAGCTAGTACCGGTTTGGTACACCTTGCCTATTGTTTTTAAGTTACAATAATAAGTCTAAATAGCACAAATACACACTACTACCGCGCGATTGTATCGCGTAGGAAGTAGGAAGAATTTTTGTTTGAATAGACTGGTTTGCCACACGATGCAATTCTTAGTTTGCAGTTAGAGAATATTAATAGGTTATTTCTTTACTTTTGTTGTATAGAAGAAGGAATTAACCGATCCTTAAAAGTAAACT
>CAINEZ010000286.1 GCA_903847905.1 uncultured Bacteroidota bacterium | reverse complement strand
GGTGGTTGGAAAGGTTATACAAAACAAAGACCGCCCGGTCCTATAACAATGAAAAGGGGATTGGACAAGTTTGATTTGATTTATCAAGGTTGGATATTAGCTAAACAAATTGAAAAAGATGTGTCCACACGGTAGCTGCCGAACGGGCAGGGATTTGAAGTTTTTGTTTCAGATTCAGGAGTAATAAAAGAAAAATATACTAGAGTTCTTTCAAATATTGGAGTTGATTGGGAAGAAAAAAAGCATACTATAGAAAAAATATTAGATGCATATGAAGTGATAAAAAGTCCTGGTATTCCTGATGATGTAGAAATATTAAAAAAAATCAGAAAACAAAATATTCCTATTATCTCGGAAATAGAATTTGCATCAAGATACTCAAAGGGAAAGAAAGTATGTATTACGGGAAGCAATGGAAAAACCACTACCACAATGCTTATCCACCACATACTTAAAAAAGCGGGATTGGATGTATGTCTTGCCGGAAACGTGGGCAAGAGTTATGCATGGCAGGTTGCAGAAAAAGACCATGAATGGTTTGTGATAGAACTTAGCAGTTTTCAACTTGATGGGATGTTTGATTTTAAAGCAGATATTGCTGTGTTGCTGAACATCACTCCCGACCATATGGACAGGTACGATAACAATTTTAGTAAGTATGTGAATTCAAAATTCAGAATAATTAATAATCAAAAGAAAGATGATCTTTTTATTTACTGCATGGATGATAAAACTATCAGCGACGAAATAAAAAGAAGAACAATTAACTCGGTAAAAATTCCTTTTTCAATTATTAATATTATTGAAAAAGGTGGATATGTAAGTAAAGATAAATTAATAATAAATATTAACCAAACCAAATTCAGTATGTACATTCACGAACTAGCGCTTCAGGGCAAGCACAATCTCTACAACTCACTTGCAGCAGGGATTGCGTCAAGAATCCTTGACATCAGGAAAGATGTAATTAAAGAAAGCCTGATGGATTTCCAAGGTGTTGAGCACAGGCTCGAATATGTTACAAAAGTTCATGGTATTGAATTTATAAACGATTCAAAAGCTACGAATGTCAATTCAACATGGTATGCCATGGAAAGCATGTCGAAACCTGTTATCTGGATCGTAGGTGGTAAAGACAAAGGTAATGATTATAATTTTCTGCAGGATATCGTGAAGAAGAAAGTCAAAGCTATCGTTTGCATGGGTACTGATAACAGCAAGATACAGAAAGCATTTTCCGGAATTGTTAAAACCATTACAGAAGTTGTTTCCGCAGAAGATGCTGTAAGAGCAGCCTACCAATTAGGAAAATCAGGCGATATAGTTCTTCTTTCACCGGCATGCGCCAGTTTTGATTTGTTTGAAAATTATGAAGAAAGAGGCAGGAAATTCAAAGAAGCAGTACGCGAATTATAAAAAATAATAAAATTGAAATTTTTTAGCAATATAAAAGGCGATAAAGTAATTTGGTTAGTAGTAATCATTTTATCTATTTTTTCTCTGCTGGCTGTTTACAGTTCAACAGGTACTCTTGCATACCGTTACCAACAGGGAAATACAGAGTACTATCTTGTTAAACATTTCATTATTCTTATATTCGGTTTAGGGTTGATGTATATTGCTCATCTTATTAAATATACTTATTACTCAAGGATTTCACAACTTGCAATGTTTATAGCTATCCCTTTGCTTATGCTTACTTTATTCACAGGGACAAATGTACATGAAGCAAGTCGCTGGCTTACTTTGCCTGTAATTAATCTCACATTTCAAAGTTCTGATTTTGCAAAACTTGCGCTTATAATTTATGTGGCAAGATTGCTTTCTAAAAAACAGGAACAGATAAAAGATTTCAAGTCTGCTTTTATTCCCATAATGATCCCCATATTGATAGTTTGCTCGCTAATTCTTCCTGCAAATTTCTCTACCGCTGCTGTTTTATTCATAACATGTATGGTAATGTTGTTCATAGGAAGGATAAATATGAAATATATTTTTGCATTACTTGGTATAGCCGTTGTACTATTAGGCATATTTATTGCGATCCTTATGAATTCCTCCAGTCATGGGCGATTGGGGACATGGAAAAACCGTATAGAAAATTTTAAAAGTGGAGATAGCGATGATAATTACCAGGCAGAACAGGCCAAAATTGCAATCGCTACAGGCGGTATAATCGGCAAATTACCCGGAAACAGTACACAGCGAAATTTTCTGCCTCATCCATATTCAGATTTTATTTATGCTATTATATCTGAAGAGTATGGACTAATAGGAGCTTTTATAATTGTTATGATGTACATGATATTATTATTTCGGGGCGTAAAAATTGTGTCACAGGCACCGGGAACATTCGGTGCATTTCTAACATTTGGTTGTTGCTTTAGCCTGGTATTCCAGGCATTCATTAATATGGCAGTTGCCGTAAATATCTTACCGGTAACAGGGCAACCACTACCAATGGTAAGTATGGGGGGTACCTCAATATGGTTCACGGGAATTGCAGTTGGTATAATCCTAAGCGTTAGCAAAGAACCTATTAAAGAGCAAGAAACACAAAAAGAAGAAAAAGATTTACCGCAACCGGAATAAGGAAAAGATTTGCCGGCGTTAAATCAAAACAAAAAAATGGAATATAATAAAAACATAAAAGTAATAATAAGCGGTGGCGGCACGGGAGGTCATGTATTTCCTGCAATCGCAATTGCAAATACACTGAAGAAAAAAGTTAAGGGGATTGAAATTTTATTTGTTGGTGCTAAGGGAAAAATGGAAATGGAAAAAGTTAAAGCTGCAGGTTATCCGATAGAAGGGCTTTGGATCAGCGGGCTTCAAAGAAGGCTGACTTATAAAAACATTTCTGTTCCTTTCAAAATAATATCAAGCTTACTGAAATCAAACCGTATAATAAAAAATTTTAAACCGGATGTTGTTGTAGGAGTTGGAGGTTATGCAAGCTGGGCTGTTGTTAAAGTAGCTTCATTTAAAACAATTCCTACACTGATACAGGAACAAAATTCATTCCCCGGGAAAACAAATATAAATCTTTCCCGAAAAGTTAATAAGATATGTGTTGCTTTTAGCGGAATGGAAAAATATTTTCCGGAATTAAAAATAGTTCTTACCGGTAATCCCGTGAGGCAGGAAGTAGTAAATATTGAAAATAAAAAAGAAGAAGCAATAAAATATTTTGAGTTTGAACCCGGCAAAAAAATACTACTTGCAATTGGTGGAAGCCTTGGTGCAAAAACAATTAATGAAAGTATAAAAAAATACCTGGAATTGTTCGCGAAAGAAAATATCCAGGTGATATGGCAAACCGGAAAACTTTTTTTTGAAACAGCAAAGGAGGCTGCAAATATTTTTTCAAATAATAAAATCAGGGTGATCGATTTTATTGACCGTATGGACATGGCATACGCTGCAGCGGATATAATTGTTTCAAGAGCGGGAGCGATTTCAGTTTCCGAATTGTGTATTATTGGAAAACCGGCTGTATTGATACCTTCGCCAAATGTTGCCGAAGACCATCAGGCAAAAAATGCGCTCGCCCTGGTAAAATCAAATGCTGCAATTCTTATAAAAGACTCTGATAGCAGATTGGTTTTGGGTAAAACGGTTATTGAACTTTTAAATGATGATGTAAAATGTAAAATGCTAAGCGATAATATAAAAACATTAGCTCTGCCACATGCTGCAGATGCAATTGCTGATGAAGTTATTGCTTTGGCAAACAGGAAAATGAATTTATGATAAACATTAATAAAATAAAAAATATATATTTTCTCGG
>CAINEZ010000285.1 GCA_903847905.1 uncultured Bacteroidota bacterium | reverse complement strand
GGTGGTTGGAAAGGTTATACAAAACAAAGACCGCCCGGTCCTATAACAATGAAAAGGGGATTGGACAAGTTTGATTTGATTTATCAAGGTTGGATATTAGCTAAACAAATTGAAAAAGATGTGTCCACACGGTAGCTGCCGGCAGGCAGGTCTTCCACCCAAAATTATCAGGCGTCTTCGGACGCTTTTTTATTTGCTGATAATTTTTATCTCAATTCGCCGGTTAAGTTTTTGACCGGCTGCAGTAGTATTTTCAGCTATAGGATTTAGCGGGCCATAACCCGCATAAGACATTCGTGCGGCATCAATTCCTTTACTTACAAAATAATCATACACAGCTTTTGCTCTTTTTTCCGAAAGAGTTTTATTCAGGACTGCATTTCCAGTGTTATCAGTATATCCATTTACTTCGATTTTCATTTTTGCATTATCTTTCAAAACTGCAACCATGCTATCTAATTGCGAAAAAGCATTTGCTGTGATTTCTGATTTTCCGGCATCAAAAACTATTTTATTTAAAACGAATGGTTTTGAAGTAAGGTCAGCAACTTCATTCGATGATATTATTTTATATGATAATTTAAAGGTATCGTAATTTATTTTAAGATATTTATCCCGTCCAATAAATGCAAGTAATGGTTCCAGGTCAGTAGGTTTTAAATAACTCTGAACAACAGTTATTATATGCATACTGTCGTTCAGGAAAACCATTGACGGATAGCTCATCCTGCCTTGCAGCATTGAACTGGCTAACTGATGAGGAGAACGAAAACCTTTTGGATTAGGATTAACGAAAGTGTAACCATTATAAGTGACAGTATCTTTGCGTTCGGCATTTAATTTTACAGCATAAAAATTTTCATTCATTAAACGAATGATAGTTGTATCGGGAAAAGTACTTTTATCAAGAACCTTACACCACCCGCACCAGTCGGTATAAATATCTAAAAAAATTTTTTTTGGTTTTTCAGCATTTAGTTTTACTGCTTCTTCAAAACTGTACCAGTGAATTTTATTCGACTGTGCAAACAACTGCTGACTTGCCATGATGCAGCAGAAAAAAATACTTACGTAGCTGATTAAATTTTTCATAAGTTCATTTTAGAAATTCAAAAAAAATACTTGTTCTTATACAATGCCATGCATCATTCGCACTAGCTTTTTAGATATTAACAATATTATGATTCCAAGCAATGAAACAAATATAGCTATGCTTAAAAAGATTGTTAATGCTCCGAAATTATCAATAAATGATTCCATAAATCCTCCTACGAAATAAGCAAGAAAAATGCCTAGGAACCACGTGCCCATGAAGAAAGTAGTCATTCTTTGCGGAGCTAGTTTCGAAACCATCGACAATCCAATGGGTGACACGCAAAGTTCACCGATAGTATTGAATAAATATGTCATTACTAAGAAAATCAAACTTGCTTTTACAGCAGGATTAGTATTATCACCACCCCTTTGCATAACGGCAGCAACCATAAATAGGAAGCCTATACCCAATACCAGCATACCTAATCCCATTTTTACAGGAATTGAAGGATCTTTGCCTTTTTTTGCCAAATACAGCCATAATGCAGAGGCAGGAGCGCCAAGTATTAATATGAGTAAGGGATTTACAGACTGGAACCATTCAACTGGTATTTCCCAGTTAAAAACTTTTCGGTTGATAAAATCCCTAGTGTACAGGTTAAAAGAACTGCTTGCCTGGCTGAATCCCATCCAGAAAAATGTTACAAAAAGTATAAGAACCAAAATCACTGTTATCCTGTTCTTTTCTTCTTTTGTCAATGTTTTCTTTTCAATTTTATTCTGAATATTTTGTTCATGAATAGTTTGCTTTCCTGTATCGCCCAAGTATTTTTGTGCTAAGAATAAATATATAATCATTCCCAATACCATCCCAATTGCAATTACCATAAACCCATATTTATAACCCCAGTTATTCATATACCCGCAAATAATAGGCGCTGCAAAAGCTCCACCATTGAATACCATATAAAAAATAGTGTAGGCTGCATCCTTTCGTTTATCGCCCTGCTCGTAAAGGTCGCCGATTATTGATGAAGCTGAAGGTTTGAAAAGCCCGTTGCCGATGCATATCAGAGACAGACCGCTAAACAGCGATACTGCACCAAGGTCTAAAGCAAGAGAACAAAGCCCAAACATAATGAGTATCCCTCCAATCACTATGGAACGCCTTTTACCCATGTACCTATCAGCGATTCGTCCGCCCGGCAGGGATAAAAGGTAACAAAGTGCCATAAAGGTCATCACTATAATGCTAGCATTACCCCGTTCTATACCCATACCTCCCAGTTTGTCGCTCTCACTGTTGTTCAAGTATAATATAAGAAAAGCGCTTAAACCATAGAAACTGAATCTTTCCCAAAGTGTCACAAATGATATTAAATATAATCCTTTCGGATGTTTTAGTTTTACTTGCTGTTCCATAAATTAATATTTAGTTTTGGGCTTGCTAAGATAAAAAAATATTATTAAGACAGAATGTTAAAAATTTCTGTAAACTTTTTGTACTTATGAGTGTGAATATCTTATATGTTTTGCTACTCTTATGATCTGGTATTTCTAAAAACCGACATTAGTTAATAAAAGATGAAACCAAGAGAGTAAGTGAAAGCCCTATCAGAACTACAATAGTTGTCCATGCAATAATATTATTTGTGGGTTTGTTGACGTATTTTCCCATCACTTCTTTGTTGTTCACAATAAGGATCATACATACAAGGATTACAGGTAATAATACTCCATTCGCTACCTGCGACCATAGTGTTATAAGGATAAGCGGGGCATTGGGGAGTAAAATAATTCCAGCGCCAATAATTATAATTATGGTAAAAAGCGAATAAAATTGCGGGGCTTCTTTCCATTTTTTATCAATTCCTGCTTCAAAACCAAAAGCTTCGCACACATAAAAAGAAGTTGCAACAGGCAATATTGTAGCCGAAAAAATGGAAGCTATAAAAAGTCCAAATGCAAAAAGAGCAGAAGCCAGGTTGCCGGCAAGCGGTTTCAACGCCAAGGCTGCATCTTTAGCCTTCTCAATTATAATTCCATTTTCGTGCAAAGTGGAAGCGCAAGCAACAATAATAAAAAAAGCCACCACCACTGTAATAATGCTTCCTATAATTACATCCCACAAAGTAAATTTATATTCTTTAATCTTAATTCCTTTCTCAATAACTGCAGCCTGCATATAGAACATCATCCACGGGGCAATTGTAGTTCCAATAATACCAATCACAACAGCAAGATATTTAACGTCAAATTGCATTTTAGGATGAATCATAGCTTCGCCAATTTCGCTCCAGTGAGGTTTTCCCATAATAGCAGAAACAACGTAAACCAGCAGAAACGCGCTAAATACGAGAAAAACCCTTTCGGATATTTTGTAAGTGCCTTTAACTACGAGCCACCAAACCAACAAAGCTGAAACAGGAACAGAAATATATTTGCTTACATCAAACACTTGCATACTGCCTGCCACACCTGCAAACTCAGTAGTAGTATTTCCGATGTCAGTAATAAGCGCCCCGAAAATAATGAAGAAAGTTACTTTAACGCCTGCATTCTCGCGTATCAGGTCGGCAAGACCTTTTCCGGTAACTATACCCATTCGCGCATTCATTTCCTGAACTACTACAAGTACAATAAATGCAGGGATCATTGTCCATAGAAGCCTATAACCATATAGCGCTCCGGCAACCGAATATGTAGTGATACCACCGGCGTCATTATCCACGCTTCCGGTAATTATACCGGGACCAAGTATAGCAAGAAAAAGAACTATATTCCTAAAAAAATATTTTCTTCTTCTATTGAAATTTTTATAACTCAGCATGCGAAACCTCCTTCTGTTGTATCGAAAAATAAATCAACAATAAACAGTTTAATATTTTGGTAATTGGTGATCGGTTGTCGGTTGACCTTATCATTTACTGATTACCTCAATTACTGATTACCAATTACTTTTATAATAGTATATTGTTTCAGCGCTTGTTTTTATTTGGTCTTGCGTTTATTAAGCAAGTCTTCAACAATGTCGTCAATTACAACCATGCCTTCCATTTTCATATCTCTATCGGTTACAGGTATTGCCAGAAGGTCGTATTTGGAAATTATCTCTGCAAGCGAATCAATTTTATCATCGTCAAAAACACTGATAGCATTTTTATGCATAATATTACTCAGCATTATCTTAGGCTCGCAAACAACAAGGTCCCTAAGAGAAACTGTTGCGACTAATCTTTCATCTTTATCAGTAATAAAAAGAGAATATATCATGTCGGCTTCCGGTTTCTGTTTGCGTAGTTCATCAAGGGTTTCTTCCACAGTCATTGTTTCTTTGAACGAAAGGAAATCAGTGGTCATCAAACTTCCCACTTCTCTTCCTGAATATTCAAGCAATTCCCTTACTTCTTCCGAAGACTCTTTTTCCATTTCGTTCAGAAGCATTTCCACTCTATCGTCTTCAATAACATCAAAAAGGTCGGCAACTTCATCGGCAGGCATTTTTTCAAGAACATCAGCAGCCTTTTCGATGGATAAATTTTCGATGATATGAGCCTGTGCATATGGTTCTAATTCTTCGAGAACATCTGCAGCTTTTTCTTCATCAAGCGATTCAAAGATTTTTGTTCTTGTGGATTTTCCCATTTCCTCAATGATATCGGCAAGATCGGACGGGTGAAGTTTATGCAGTTTAGCAGAAGAACTTGATAGTTTAATATTGTAATTTGAATCATCAAATGTTCCAACATCATCCCAAAGAATAAAATTGGTATTCAGATTCTTTTTTGTAAGGCTTAAAACTTTATTTACTATTTCTGCAATTCCTATACGACGCAGCAATCCTTCAGTGCCAACATCAACGGCAATTGCATAAGTGCCGGAGGAAACAGTAACTAACCTTACATCATTTACACGAACAAGTTTGCGCCCGTTTATATCGACAATTTGTTTATCAAGAATATTTTTTGCAAGAGGTAAAGTGTTTTCGAAATCTTTTTCAGTCATGTCAACAATCTTACTGCACGAAAAAATATATTTCTTTTCGATGCGCGAAATATGGATATTATTAAAATTAAGATAGCGGGTTTTACCGTCAATCCTGGTTTTCAAACCAACAACAAGGGGTCTGAAAGAATCATCAGGCGGGACCGAAGTGTGGGTTGCATAAATTATTATGTCTAATATTTTTCCAATACTGTCGCCATTAGCATCATAAAACTTGATACCAATAATCTGGCTCAGATAGAATGTTATTTGTGCAGTCATCAGCGCCTCCTTCTTTTTATAAATAATACAGAAGGAATGCTGTAAACTAAAAGTAAACAGAAGTCCCTCTCTATATTTGGGATTTAATTAATAGCTGGTATCTCGCAGGTCCGTCGTCCATTTTAAAGTTTAGTTCAATTATGCTGCAAAAGTAAAACTGATTTATGAATTAAACAAACTAAATATTTCTATATTTGCAACACAAATTCAAAAACTTAACAAACAAAATAACAAAAAAATCTATTATGAAAAAAATCAGTTTACTCTTAGGTTTTATAACATTTATTTCAATAAGTTTGTTAAATGCGCAAACCGTCAATTGTATTTCAAAGTTTGATGCTAATGCCAGATTAATTAATAGCGCTATTTACCAAAACGCTTCAAATAATAATATAGGTATTAACACATTAACACCTTGGCAAAAATTATCGGTTGCAGGATCTGCGAAATTTACCGACACATTATATTTGAATACCACACCGCAGTTAGGCCTTGATACAACTAATTTAAAGATTTTAGTAAAAGATCAGACCACCAATAAGGTATATCAATTTTATTTTAAAGGAATCATTGGTGCTACAGGCGTAACTGGACATACAGGTAACACAGGATTAATGGGATTAACCGGCGCACAAGGTATTCAAGGTGTGACTGGAGCAACCGGCGCACAGGGTATCCAAGGGATGCAAGGAGCAACAGGGTTAGCTGGAGCTACAGGCATTCAGGGAATAGCAGGGGTTACAGGTCCAACAGGCTCTCAAGGAATACAGGGAATAGCAGGAACAACAGGTGCTGGGATACAATATTGGGATAGAAATTTAATCAATGGATATATTTACCCCACAACACTTACAGATAAAGTTGGAATAGGCACAACTACTCCAAATTACAAACTTCAATTACATTCCACTGAAAAGATACCTAGCGATGACCCTTCATTTCCAGATATAGGAACAACAACATTCCAAATGACAAATGCCACAACGGGACAAGGCATTGACTATGGATTATTAATAAATTTATATGGACCCGATGCTTACATTTCCTTATATAAACCAGGTTCTTTAACTTTACGAGCTAATAAAGGAGATATCGCAATCACAACATCTAAGGGGAATTTCCTATCGAAAGCCGATAACTATTATTTCAGAACGAACACTCTAGGTGCGAATTCCGCAATGATGATAAAAAATAATGGGAATGTTGGGATTGGGACAGCAAACCCAAGTCAAAAGTTTCAAGTTGATAAGGGGAATATTTTAGTAAGAGGTATAAATAATTTTGCAAGTTCGGGGAATGAAGCCATAATATACTTTGGAGATGTCAATCATTATATTAAAAGCGTAAATGGTAGTGGTTTAAAAATTGGTATTGGCGCAGCAGATGCAATTTTCATACAACAAGGAACTAGAAATGTTGGAATTGGAACTTCTAATCTTGGAAGCAGCTTGAAACTCACCGTAGAAGGAAAAGTTGGGGCAAGAGAATTTATAGCAGTATCAACTGATTTAATAAACTGGCCAGACTACGTATTTCAAAAGAATTATGAATTAATGCCATTATCTGATTTGGAAAATTATATTTCAAATAATCAGCATTTACCTGATGTGCCTTCAGCTTCAGAAGTTGAAATTAATGGAATAGCATTAGGCGAGATGAACTCAAAACTTCTACAAAAAATAGAACAGCTTACCTTATATATAATTGATCAGAATAAAAAGATTGAAAACTTGCAAAAAAAAGTTGATGTTTTGGAAAACAAATAATACACAAGTTGCATATTTCAATTAATAAATAAATCCTATGCTTAAGCTATATTTGAAAACCATCATAATATCAGGAACG
The DNA here is from genome assembly GCA_903847905.1 of uncultured Bacteroidota bacterium. Taxonomy (GTDB): domain Bacteria; phylum Bacteroidota; class Bacteroidia; order Bacteroidales; family CG2-30-32-10; genus CAINEZ01. The sequence goes on along the minus strand of CAINEZ010000285.1, from coordinate 94 downwards.
TAGCATTTTACTCACCTCCTTGATGATGAGAGAAGGTTCCAGAGGTATGCGTTCAGTCTCAGCCTGGCGGCTGAAGGCGAGAATCTGCTTGACC
>CAINEZ010000284.1 GCA_903847905.1 uncultured Bacteroidota bacterium | reverse complement strand
TTGTTTTTATTGATGCTGATAAAGAAAATTATCTGAATTATTATAAACTTGTTTTTGATAAGGTGAATATTGGCGGTTTTATACTTGCAGATAATGTTCTGTGGAGCGGAAAAGTTTTAAAGAAAACCCTTCCTTCAGATGAAGAAACTATTGGTATAAAAGAATTCAACGAGTTTGTCCGAAAAGATAAAAGAGTAGAGAACCTTATCCTTCCATTACGCGATGGGCTGCAGGTAATAAGAAAATGCACTGTGTAGATTTTTTATATGAAACCGTTGAGGTCTCCTGTTGGGAATTGCAGGGCTGTATCCTCAAAGGTTTGAGCGCTTGGATTTAGATACAAAAATTATTTATGAAGCCCGATCTGTAATCCTACCGCAAGCCGTGGTAATTCAGGGTATTTATATGAAGGTTTAAAAATATCAGATAAGCGATAATATCCATATATAACGTATCGGTTAAATCCGATACGCGCCAATGCCCCGTAATTTATGGGATTGTAGTAATTAAGATGAGATATTGATGTTTTAAATATATTACCGTTCGATCTTTTATCTTTTACAAAATTAATTGCTGAAAATGTCCAGTCGCCATAACCGCCAAGATCAATAAAATTACCTATTCTGTTCCCTCTTTTCCCGTAATTAAAGCGCATATAGCCGGATATGCCAAGATTATTATAAGTTAATTTTTCTTTATTATGAAGTATCGAATCGGGTGTAATTTTTTTCGCCCATTGTTTTAATGAATAAGAATAACTGTTAAAATCCAAGTCGTAACCTATTGCGAAAAAATTACATATACGAAATTTATAGCGATAACCTAAAATAAAATTTTTAGATTTTCCATATAAAATATCGCTTCCGGTACTATCAGGTTTTCCTGCTAAAAATCCTAACCCTATATAAAAATGTGAGAAGTTACGCAAATTCTGACCATGTTTGCCTAAAACAGTATCATTCACTTCCTCATGCAGAAGAACAGTTTGTGAATAACCAGCTATACTAAACAAAACAAAAAAAGAAAAGAATAAATATTTTTTCATGACTGTAATTTTTGAATTAAAACTCAAAACTCAAATGTGTTTGTGTAATTTCCAAGATGAACATTCAGCTTTTGTCCTTTCTTATAATCTGTAAGCGGTAATTTCAGAACTTCAGTCTGATCAACTGATACAATAAAATACTCTTTTAAAGTACCATCCGGATTTTGGATATTATAATATAAATAGTTTTTTGATCTTTCAGATTTTCTTCCAACATATTTCTGTACTGCAATTACTTTTACAAAACCATCTTCATTCATAAAATCGAATGTTTTTTCTAAAGAAAGGGTGTCAGGTTTCGATAATTTGAACCTTGCAAAGCTTCCTGCTTGTGGAACGCCATATCCATGAGCATAATCAAAGTAGGGGTAAAGGTCGCCCGATTTTTCAATCATTTTGAACATTTGCATATTGTTAATTCCTTTGCCCATAAATTGCCATGCGCAGGCTGCAAATCCTGCCACTAAAGGGCTAGCGAAAGATGTTCCCTGGGTTGATGTCATACCGTTTTTCCCTGCAGCAGTAACGTGAGCATAGGCGCAAACATTTGGTTTTAATCGCTTATCCCAGGTCGGTCCGTAAGAACTGAAAGATGTATGATAATCCGTAGCCGGATATATTCCTCCAACTGAAAGAACACTATCAGCATCAGCCGGAGCGCCAATAATTTTCCAACTGTTATTGCCGTCATTTCCTGCAGCATTCACTACAAGAATTCCTTTTTTTGCTGCCAGGTTTGCTGCTTTTGTAACAAAGGTAGTCTTGCCATCCATCTGATTCGGGAAATAACGGTGGTAAGTATATCCCAGAGAACTATTGATAATATCGGCGCCATTTTTATCAGCCCATTCCACTGCTGCAAGCCAGTTTTCTTCTTCCGAAAAAGGTTCGCTTCTTACCTCGGTTCTTGCAAGTAAAAATTCAGCGCCAGTAGCCAAGCCGATTTTTTCCCCGTTTATCATTCCTCCTATGCATGACATAACCATAGTACCATGCGAAATATAACCATAAACAAATTCCTTGTTCTTTGCAAAGTCCCATGTTTTAATAATTCTTCCTTCCTTACGGATATGCTCAAATGCGGGACTTGTATTTACTGTCGGGAAACCGCCGTCGAATATGGCTATACGAATCCCTTTACCATCAATGTTGGATTCTTGGAAAAAACTTCCTCCCATGCGGTTTGTTTGTTTTTCCATAATATTGAGTAAGGAAGGATATATTATAGTATCCCACTCTGAACTTTCATATTCTGCCGGATAACAAAACAGTTCCATTGCTTCGATAGAAGAAACAAAAGGAAGTTCGTTTACTTTCTCAATCTCTTGTTCTGTTGCATAAACTGACATAGCATTAAACCACCTGCTCTGATGAGAAACAGAATCAACAATACCTGTAACAGTATTGACATATTCCTGATTTAATGGAAAATCTGTTGAGTCAATAAGCGGAATACCATAAGCAAGTCTACGCTCAATGGTTTTTTTATCGAAGTAATTATAAGGATCAAATGTTACATTTTTTTTATTTTTAAGAAACACCCAGTACTTAGCGTTCTGTGCATTTAGAATATTCCCGACAAAAAAAGAAATTATTATTATGATTATTAGGTTGGGTTTCATGGGATTTATTTTCATGCAAAAGTCAATTTATTATTTAAAAAACAAGAATTTAAGCATATTTAATAGGACGCAGATAACGCTGATTCAACGGATAATCGCGGATAAAATCAGTGCTAATCATCCCGCACATGCGGGATCAGCGTCATCAGTGTTCAATTTTATTATTAAATTGAGGAAATTTTATATTTGAAAAATTACTTTTCAAAAACCTCAAACTCATAAGTTTCCATTATGAGATTTGCGAGAAGTTTTTTGCATGCGGACTCAACTTTTTCTTTTGCAATTTTTTTATCTTTTGCTTCCACTTCTATGCTTATATGTTTGCCAATCCGAACATTGGTAATTTCGGACAAACCTATATTTTTCATGGTGGAAGTTACTGCTTTCCCTTGTGGGTCTAATAAAGCCTTAAGAGGCATGATATTAATTTCTGCGCGGAATTTCATTTTTTATTAGGATTTTTAATAATTGATAAAAGAATATATAAAGGAAAAATAATAGGTATAGCGACAAAAGATAAAAAGATTATAAGCGTAAGCGATAGGATAAGAAAAATATATTGGACAGAATTTTTTGACCATGAAAAATCCTTGAACTTAAAAGAAAACAATTGTATTGGAGATACAAGCAAAAATGAAAGAATTAATACAAGACCAATAAGGAATCCGGGATTTCCAAAAATATTACTGATAACAGGGATCTGTTCCGGCTGGTAATAAAGTATTAACGGAATGGATGAAATAAAAATGGCATTTGCAGGAGTAGGAACGCCGATAAAATGATCTGACTGCCTGCTGTCGGTATTGAACTTTGCTAATCGTAATGCAGAAAATACAGGAATTAAAAAAGCTATAAAAGGTATATATGTTATCCATCCTTCTGATTCATTGAAACACATATCAAGAAGGGAAAACATAATAAATCCCGGCAATACTCCAAAACTTATAACATCGGCAAGCGAATCCAGTTCTTTCCCGATCTTTGATTTTACATTTAGCAATCGTGCAAGCATCCCATCGATAAAATCAAGAACTGCTGCCAGTATGATCATATAGGAAGCAAAAACAAGATCACCTTTAAATGCCATTCCTATACCTATGCAGCCGCAGACAGCATTAAGTGAAGTAACGAAATTTGGAATATGTTTTTTCATCTCTGTTTAATAACGGTTTCAAAAATAAGAAAAATAAATCACCGTACGGATGTTATGCAAACATAAAATCCTTAATTTATAATAAAGATAAAAAAATTAACTGCTCGAACAGCTTTTTCATACCTAAGCCAATCACACCAAATAAAATCTTGTTTTACAACAAAAATTACTGAATGTCAAATTTCTATTTTAAAAATTCTACTTTATTAAATTTTTGCTATTTCGACATCAAAGAACTCATATCCGAACTTTATTATAATTTTATCCGGTTTTATTATCAATAATTCTAACATTTTTATTTTTATGTATATACTTTGCGGTCTTTGCGATTTTCTTTGCTGTCCCTGCCTTGCCGGCAGGCAGGTTTGCGTGAAATAAAAATGCTTAATAGTAAATTATGAAAACGGATTTATCATTAAATATTGAAAAATACAATTACGATCTTCCTTTAAACAGGATCGCTCAATTTCCTCTTAAAAAACAGGATCATTCTAAATTGCTTATCTGTAAAGAAAATCAGATAGATCAGGATTTATTTTACAACATAAAAAAATATATTCCCGAAAAAAGTTTGCTGGTTTTTAATGATACTAAAGTAATACATGCGCGACTTTTATTTAAAAAAGATACAGGAGCTGTAATAGAAATATTTTGTCTGGAACCGTCAGGTATAGATATTCAAACAGCTTTTCAGCAAAAGAAAAACTGCGAATGGAAATGCCTTATCGGGAATAATAAAAGATGGAAATCAGGTTTATTAGAAATCGAAAATGAAAAAGCAAATCTTTTTGCAGAAAGGGTAGGGCAGGATGGCGAATATTTTATAATTAAATTTTTATGGGAACCGGAAAATTTAACCTTTTCAGAAATACTTGAAATTTTCGGTAAAGTTCCTCTGCCCCCATATATCAACAGGGATGCGGAAGAAAGCGATAATACCCGTTACCAGACTGTTTATGCAAAAAATGAAGGTTCTGTGGCAGCTCCAACAGCAGGTCTTCATTTCACTGATAATATTTTATCCGAACTTTCTGAAAGGGGAATAAAAAAACAATTTCTTACGTTGCATGTGGGGGCTGGTACATTCAAGCCTGTAACGGCACAAAATATTGCAGATCACGAAATGCACGAGGAACATTTCAGTATTGGCAGGGGGTTATTAAAATCAGTATTATACCAGGTTCAGGATAATAACCCTGTGTTACCGGTTGGCACTACTTCGTTGCGTACGCTCGAAAGTCTATACTGGTTAGGTGTAAAAAGAATCCTGAAACATAAAAACCTTACTTTTCTTGATCAGTGGGAATGGTATAATTTAAAAGAAAAAAATATCAGCGTTGAAAGTTCTCTTTCAGCTTTGCTTGAATACATGCATACAACAAATACTTTACAATTTGACGGAACCACACAGATGATGATAGTTCCCGGGTATGATTTTAAAATTGCAAATGGAATTATTACAAATTTCCACCAGCCACGCAGCACACTGCTTTTATTAATAGCAGCCATGATCGGGAAAACATGGGAGGAGGCGTATAAATACGCCATTGAAAATGATTTCCGGTTTTTAAGTTATGGCGATTGTTGTTTATTCCTCGTTTGATTCTTTTGAATTTATATCATTACAGCTATAACATCGGTATTATAAATTTCTCATTAAATGGTCATGGAAAAGTGAATACTCCTTTCTTTGTCATTGAAAAATATTTTTTTACGGTAGGTTATCAATTATTTTTCTATTTTCGTTAAGCATTAGTGCATAAATGAAAAAGGTAATAAAAAAATCATATCAACCTTCTTACCTGCAAGGTTATCGCCCACTCGTGTGGATTGTCTTAGCCGGCTTTATTCTTTATTTCCGGTCGCTGTATTTTGATTATACATATTTGGACGACAACCTAATATTAAATAATATTCAGCGATATAAAAATATTTCAAACATATTTCAAATAATTCAGGAAGGCGTATTTGGCTCATTTTATAGGCCACTGAGTAACGTGGTCATGGTAATTGATACAATTATTGGCGGCGGAAAATTTGCTTTTTATCATTTTACAAATTTGCTGTTACATATACTTACTTCCTGTTTGGTTTATCTTTTATTCGTCGAGTTAAAATATGAAAAGATCAAATCATTTATTTTCGCGATGCTTTTTACCGTTCATCCAGCCTTTTCCGCGGTTGTTTCATGGGTGCCGGGCAGAATTGAGAGTTTGCTTGCTGTTTTTTTGCTTTTTTCCTTGATATACTTTGTAAGGTTTATGGAAAAAAAATTATTCAGATATTATTTCTTACATCTCATTTTTTTCATACTTGCTCTGCTTTCAAAGGAAACGGGCATTATTATTATTGCCATAGGAACAATATATTTTTTCCTTATTTCAAAAGGTAAATTTGTAAATTATCTGAAATTAGCGGCAGCATGGTTGCTTATTATTATTATCTGGCTATTTATTAGAAATGCAGTGCTTTTAAAATCGTTTTATATGACGCCGAAAGATATGCTAGGAAATATTCTTACAAATTTGCCGGGAATATTTACATATCTCGGAAAAAGTATTCTCCCTTTTAATCTTTCAGTTTTTCCTGTTATGAAAAATATGATTTTCCCGCTTGTTTCCGGAATTATTATTTCCATTATTTTTTTCATACTAATATACAGGACTAAGAAAAAACGAGGAGCTTATATTATTTTGGGACTGTTGTGGTATTTGTTATTTTTATTACCCTCCCTTATTCCCCAGATGGGAAGCAAAACTGTATTTTTCGACCACAGATTATATATCCCGTTTATCGGTATTTTAATTTTTCTTATGGAGTGCATTCCTTTTAAATATGCTGACTTTAAGCGTAAGGAAAATAAGTTTATTATTATAATTATTGTACTCGTATTCATTATAACTAATATTATTTATAGTTCAAACTATAAGGATCGTTATAGTTTCTGGAATAATGCTGTTAAAACTTCCCCTTCAAGCGCTTTTTGCTTCAATAACCTCGGAGCTATGTATTACCTCGATAAAAATTTAACCGAAGCCGAAAAATATTTCCGCAAAGCGATTGAAATAAATCCCGATGAGCCATTGGCAAACGGCAATGTGGGACTGGTATGTATGAACACAAACCGCATAGTTGAAGCAGAAAAATATTATTTAAAAGAAATTCAGGTAAATCCAGGTTATGACAATGTTTACTATAACCTTGGGATTTTATATTATAATGAAAACAAAATCAATGAAGCTATTGCATGCTGGGAAAAGGCTGTTGATGTGAATCCTGGATTTAGTGCCGTTTATAAAATTCTTGTTGAATACTATCAATCTATTAATGATAATAACAACCTGAACAGAATATTGGAAAAAGCAAAAAAAAATAATGTCAATTTTCAATGATATTCCGGATTGAATTATAGATATGCTTTGAGCATCATAAACCTGACAACAGGCAGCTACCGTGTGGACACAAATATTATTAGCTTTGGCACAAAAAAGATATGAATAAAATAAGCCATACACCAAATTTTGAAGGAATATTTTCTGACAAACGTTTAAATAAGCGCGGGAATAATATCGGCTCCATACTTAT
>CAINEZ010000283.1 GCA_903847905.1 uncultured Bacteroidota bacterium | reverse complement strand
CTTTTATTAAATTATACGTTCTATTCCAATAAGAGGTTATTATCTCTTATAGTGATTAATGGGGTGAAAGTGGCTGGGTTAGATTAACGAGCAAATATTGTTCTTCAACGTTTATTGAATAATTATAATTATCAGTAAGATAATCTGTTAAATTTTGATTTTCTTCACTTGATTCAGTTGTTACAAAATATTTAGCTCCCCGCGTTTTTAGATAATTAATTTCATTGATAGATATTTCCTTAAATGTTCGTATAAAACTACTTCGATTGGCATAATAGCCTAAACTAGGATTTCCTGAGTAAGTTCCTATAATAATTGGTGCACCAGCCGGGAGTATTTTATTAAGTTCCTGACCAACTCTGTTAGAGATAATATCATCGGGAAGTGATGAGTATACAATTGAGAATAGCATGGAATAGAAAATAAAAATAACGGTGAGAATAAGAATGCCTGTTTTAAATAATTCATCAGATCTAAGTTTGCTTATAGTCATTCCAATTATAATAGAAAATACCGGGAGATATGGAAGTTGATAATACTCAATTATCAAATTTAAATTCAATAATAAAATTGTATACAATATGATTCCAATTGTCCAAAAATGAAATACATAGGCACGCTTAACATTCAATTTTAAAAAAAATCCGATGATGAAAATTGGCAATAAAAAGGGAATAAAATATTCTTGTATTCGAAATATGAGAGTGAATAGAGAAACAGGGTCCAGGATATGTAAAAGATCATAATAAAGTATAGAAATAGGACTCATGTTAAATCCCGAAAACGAAAGACCACTTATTATTGATAATTTTTTTGCATAGGAATACCATAAGAAAGCAGGAATAATTGAGATAATAATATATGCATAGACAACTGGCTTTTTTATAAAAGCTTTTCCAAATTTCGTATAAAATATCCAAATAATAGGCAATAATAGATAAACAGTAGGGATCTTAAGTAGAAATGCAGATGCTGTACAAAAAATTGCCGTTAATAGATAAAGATAATTATCACTATCTTCCCATTTTACTAATGAATAAATAGCTCCAATTGAAAAACAAAGCATGGCAGGTTCTGGCTGAATTGTCTTTCCTAGAAGAATTGTAATTGGGGAAAAGAGGAAGATTAATGTGGAATAAAAAGCCGCAGAGGTTGAAAAAAAATGTTTAGCGAGACGATATACGAGGAATGCAGAGATAAGAGTGAATAATATTCCAAATAATCTTGCAATTACTAGAGTTTCACCTGTAAATTTATAGATAAGGGCCCATACAAATGGAAGAATAGGAAATTCTGATGAAATATATTCTGGTTCTGTTCCATTCCAATTCACTTCAGGGGAAAAAAAATTATATCCATGCAAGTAATACTGCCTGGCAATAGTGGCAGTGTCTGCCTGTCGCCAGGCTTGATTACCGAAAGTAGGGTTATTAATATTAATTAACTGAATTACAAGACCCAGAAAAAGGAGAATAATAATAGGATTTTTAAGTAAAAACTGGGAAATTTTTGAATAAATATCTATATTTTTATCCTTTTTTCCTGCTTCTACTGGTATCGTCATAGATATCCGTTATTTTCAATAACATAAATTACCTTTGAATTACTATCTAAATTTAAAAAGAAATTATTCATGTGACCAGAAATTCTTAAATCAAAGTCTTTTTTT
>CAINEZ010000282.1 GCA_903847905.1 uncultured Bacteroidota bacterium | reverse complement strand
TTTAATAATAAAGTTAATACATTACTCGGTATAAACTCTAATAAATTATACTTAAAATTATCATATTAGTTTATGAAGAAAAATATTTTATGACCATTGGAATAGTAGCCGATATTAAGTTTTTGCGACATGCGTATGTTTAATGTAGTAAAAAATCTTCATAAGGCTGGAAATAAAGGAGGGTTATCATAAAATAATATTTAGATTTGTAAATTGTTTAATTTATTCTATACAAATAAATATTATGAGAATATTAATGGTTCTAGATCATGAGTTTCCTCCAGACATAAGAGTAGAAAAAGAAATCACTTATTTACAGGAAAAAGGTTTTGAAATTCATTTAGCTTGCTATACAAGAGAGAACAGAATAAAATTAGAAAAATACAACAATTACATTATACATCGAAAAGCAATTACATCTTTAGTTTATAAATTAAGTGTGATATGTTTAAAAGTCCCTGTTTATTTCAATTTCTGGATATCATTTTTAGATGATATATGTAAAAAATACAAATTCGATTATATTCACATACATGATTTACCATTAGCAAAAATTGGAATCGGATTAAGCAAAATATATAATCTGAAAGTTATTTTGGATTTACACGAAAACTGGCCTCAGTACATAGAAGTAGCTGATCATACTAATACTTTCATTGGAAAAATTTTATCGTCAAAAAAGCAATGGATCAAATATGAAGTAGAAATGGTTAAAAGCGCAGATGAAGTAATTACAGTGGCTGAAGAAATGAAAGAAAGATTAATGCGGTTTGGAGTTAAAAAAAATGAAAATATACATGTAATTCCAAATACGTATGACCTTTCTAAAAAAAATCATTCTAATGATTTTTCCCCTGACAAAAATTATTTTACACTTTTTTATAGTGGAGGAATTGATAGCATACGAGGGATACAGTATATAATTTATGCTTTAAAGGAAATTATAAACGACATGCCGAATATTCGTTTTTGGATTATAGGTAAGGGGCGATATGAAAAACATCTTAGGGAATATGTAATTGATAATAAGTTAGAAAAAAATATTGTTTTTTGGGGATGGCAAAATCCATCAGAAATCAACAAAATGCTTTCACAATCCGACATAGCTGTTATTCCCCACATAAGGTCAGTGCAAACAGACTGCTCCTCTCCAAATAAATTATTTGAATATATGATGGCAAGGAAAACCATATTGTCAAGTAATTGTAAATCCGTTGAGAGAATTATTAATGAAACACAATGTGGTATAGTATATAAGCATGATTCAATAGAAGATATTGTGGATAAAATAAAAATGTTATATAATCATAAAGAAATATTGAAGCAATATGAAACCAATGGGTATAATGCCATTATTAATAAATATAACTGGCAAAATACAATAAAGAATATTGATAAAATTTATAAGAAAAGTATTTAAAGTTATGTGTGGAATAGCCGGTATTGTTAAAAAAGATGGATTTTATCCTGATACTTTGCTCACAATGTGTCAGACAATAAGGCACAGAGGTCCCGATGATGAAGGGATTTTGTTTGGGGATTTTGATTACAACATTTCCCGCTTTCGCACTAATGATACAATGCCTGAACTTGCTGAATTAACCCACGTAGGACATTTAAGTAAAGAAGAAAAGTATTTTGTTGGACTTGGTTTCAGACGGCTGTCTATCGTGGATTTGAGCGCTAATGGACATCAGCCGATGTCGTTTGATAAATTTCATATAATATTTAATGGAGAAATATATAATCATATTGAGATAAAAAATGAATTAAAAATTTATGGTTATAACTTTAAATCAAACACAGACACTGAAGTAATACTTGCCGCATATCATAAATGGGGAATGAATTGTGTTAATAAATTTGTCGGGATGTGGTCGTTTTGTATTTTTGATACGGAGAAAAAAATATTGTTTATTTCAAGAGACAGATTTGGGATAAAGCCTTTCTACTTTCATTTTTCTGATAATACATTTATATTCTCTTCCGAAATTAAAGCAATTATTAATTCAGGAATGGTTGAAAGAAAAATAAACTATAAGCAGTTATATCAATATGTTGCTTTCAGACGTTTTGATGATCCAAATTCCACATTATTGAATGATATTATTGAGTTGCCTGCAGGAAATAATTTAATTTTTTCAATAGAGAATTGGGAAATCAATAATACGGAATATTATAATATTAATTCCGTTATTAAGGAAAATTTAACATCCGGTTATGATGAAAAGTTTTTAATTGAAAAACACACAAACTTATTGAAAGATTCCATAAATCTGCACCTTCGTTCCGATGTTCCGGTAGGTTCATGTTTAAGCGGCGGCTTGGATTCAAGTTCTATTGTAGCTTTTTCTGTTAATAATCCTTTGATAAATTCTTTTAAAACATATACCGCGGCTTATAGTAACCCGAACTATGACGAAAGCAAATATGTAAATTGTATTTCAAATTCTTATAAAAATATTGAAACTAATTTCACATACCCAAACTTTAATAATTTGTGGAATGAATTTGATAAACTTGTATGGTTTCAGGATTTACCATTTCAGTCAACCTCAATTTATGCTCAATGGGATGTGATGAAACTCGCTCATAATAATGGCGCGATTGTATTGCTGGATGGACAAGGCGCAGATGAAATATATGGGGGGTATGATATATTAATTGCAAGTTATTTATATTCCTTACTAAAAAAAGCTAAGCTCTGTAAATTATTTAAAAATTCCATGTCGCTGAAAAAAAACCGTAAATTAAATATTTTAAATTCTGTTGGCAGTGTGGCTTTTTTTGATACCCCTGAATATTTAAAAAATATTATCAGGAACAGGATGCGTTTAGCTTCTCAATTTATTAATACAGATTTTTTTTCATCCCAAAATAATAAAACTCCAGACATAGGTCAAAGTAGTTTTTTGAATACATGTATAACGAGCATTTATAATACGCTTCATGATTTATTGAGATATGAAGATAGAAATTCAATGGCTTTTTCCATTGAATCAAGAGTCCCTTTTCTTGACCACCGTTTGGTCGAGAATGTTCTTTCTTTGCCTGCAGAATTAAAAATAAAAAACGGATGGTCGAAATATGTACTAAGAAAAAGTGTTGAAAATATACTTCCTGCAGAAGTTGTATGGAGAAAAGATAAAATTGGATTTGCTACTCCCCAGGAGGAATGGAGAAAAGAATCGGGAAATATATTAAAAAATTATATTTGCGATTACAAAATGCCTGACTTTTTTAATAAAGATAAAATAATTAAAATACTTGATAAAAAAGAACTATCAAAAATTCAATTAAACGAATTATGGTGTTTGTTAACGATTTTAAAATGGAAAGAAATTCATAAAATAGAATTTTAGGATATAAATAAATTAGCAACTACCCTGCAGCAACAAGAATAAAACGCCACAGATTGCACAGATTAAATTATGAAAGAATTCATATACAAAGAAGAAACATATAAAACTATAGGGAAATGTATGGATGTACACAAGCAATTGGGCAAAGGGTTTCTTGAAATAGTTTATAAAGATGCTATTGAATATGGGTTTAAGTGCAAAAATTACTTCTATGAAAGGGAAAAGATATTTTTAATTAATTACAAGGATATTATTTTGTCCCATAAATTCTATGCTGATTTCGTAGTTTTTGATAAAATAATTTTAGAAATAAAAAGTTGCAATGGAATAGTTGATGATTTTATTGCACGAACCATAAATTATCTCGCAGCTTCTAAACTCAAAGTAGGGTTAATTGTAAATTTCGGAAAAGATTCTCTTGAATACAAAAGGATAATTTTATAACCTGACTGCCATTAGGCAGGTCTGTGTAATCTATGGCTGTATTAGAGTTGTTGAATAGTTAACAAATATTATTTTTTAATGCTTGATAAAGTAAAATTAACAATAAAGAACACTCTCATTTATAGTTTAGGGAGTATTGCCAGCAAATTAGTTGGCTTTATCCTTTTACCATATTATTCAAAATATTTATCTATTGAACAATATGGCACATTAGGTTTAATGGAAGTTATTGTACAACTTTTTATAAATCTTTTTAGTTTATCGGTTTATATAGCCTTTTCGCGCTTTTACTGGGATAAGAATTATTCAGGCAAGCAAAATAAACTTTTTTTCAATACCTTGTTATTTGTAGTATTCAGCTCTATAATGTTTATTTTATTATTGTTTCCGTTCTGTAATCATTTTGCGATTTTACTGTTTTCCAACGTGAAGTATAGTTATCTGTTAAAATTAACATTAATAACCGGCGGGTTAGAATCAATAATAGTTGTGGTTCTTATGCTATTAAGATTAAAAGGCAAATCAATTTTATTCAGCACGCTTAATGTTTCAAAGTTTACCATTCATCTTATTTTCACTATTGCTTTTGTTTCAATGTTTAATCAGAAGGTAGAAGGAATATATCAGGCACAAATTATATCAGGTATTGTATTTATTGCGCTATCGTTTAAATACATTATTAAAAATATTGAATTTAAGTTTGAGAAAAAAATATTAATAAGTTTATTATTGTTTAGCTATCCTTTTATTTTTTCCAGTCTTGCAGAAGTATCATTTACAATAATAGACAAGTTTTTTCTGAAATTTTTCAGTTCATTATCCGATGTTGGCGTATATACTTTAGCTTTCCGGATATCAAATACAATAAAGGTTCTTATAATTAGTCCTATTTTACTTGCAGTATTGCCTATTGTTTTTCAATCTATGTATGATAAAAATAACAAAAGATTCTATTCTAAAATAATGACGTATTTGTCATTTGGCGTAACATTTTTAATTTTATTTATATCATTATTCAGTAAAGAAATAATAAAAGTACTGGCTTATTACAATAAGGATTATTGGGATTCGTATAAATTAATTCCATTATTAGCAATAACTGCTTTATTTTTTATGCTAAAAGAAATTTCTTATAATGGATTACAAATAGCAAAAAAACCAAAGATAATAGCTTCAATTACCATAATAATGTCGCTTGTAAATATCGTATTGAATTATTTTTTAATTATAAAATGGCAGACTTATGGAGCAGCGGTTGCTTCTATAATAACATCTGTAATTTATTTTATGCTGGCATATATTTATGCACAGAAACATTATTATATTCCTTATGAATTAAAAAAAATCGGATTGTTATTGCTTGTATTAATTTCCTATATAATTATAAATATTTATGTTAATGATTTGAATACTTTATGTAGAATGGTAATTAAAACAATAATGCTGATAAGTTTTCCTTTAGTTTTATACCTGTTTAATTTTTACGAAAAAATAGAGATCCAGAGTTTAAAAGGTGGATGGAAAAAATGGAGCAATCCTAAGAATTGGAAAATTAAATAGATTTACTTTACAACATCTCAAAAAATTAAATTTAACGGCAGAATAGAAAACTTTATTTAGCTAAAGTATCATGCATAATTTTTTTCAGTATCGTCATCTGTCGTTCAACTGTATAATTGGTTAATATATGGTTGCGAGCAGCCCGTCCCATTTTACCCGCCAATTCAGGTTCGTTTAGAAGTTTTATCATATAATCACCCATTGATTCCCAATCTCCCTCGTCAACAAGAAATCCGGTTACACCTTCAATTACAGTTTCCTTGATTCCTCCATGACGAGTACTGATCACAGGTAATCCGCTACCTGCTGCTTCAATAACGGTTACTGCAGTTCCTTCAGAATCCCCATTTTTTGCGATGCGCGAATGTTGAACATAAGCACGTGCCTTTTGAATTTCGGCAGATACAACTTCTGTTGGTTGCCAACCCAAAAGTTGGACGGGTTTTTCTAAACCCAAGGCTTTTATTGTTGCAATGACCTTATTACTTAACTTTCCCCATCCAATAATTATCAATTTAGCATCAGGTACCTTTTTTATCGCATGAGAAAATGCTTTAACAAGCAAATCAGGGGCTTTTTTCTCAACAAAATTTCCAACAAATAATAAACGTTTATCATTTTTTTCAGGACTCGTTTCAACAAAACTTTTTGAATCGAAGCCACAAAGATTTTTAACTATTTTTTCTTTAGGGGCGCCTAAAAATAAAATCTGATTGAACATATCATTTGAACCAACCACAAAACGGGCAGCTCTTTTGAACATAGCATTATATTTATTTTTATATTTCTTTAATATAGAATAAACATAAGCATCATATCCGTGAAAGTGTACAATTAACGGCAACCCAATTTTAAAGCAAGCAGGTGATACATTAGATCCCTGAGTTCCAAAATTGCATAATACTATATCAAATTCGTTTTGAACTAAAAATTTTTGAAGAGCTTTATTATAAAAAAAAGTGTAGAGGATAGGAATAAACTTTTTAACAAAAACACGAAATAAATTATTATTTAAAGGGAAATCAAAAATAGATTTTCCATCGCATATATATGGCTTATATCCTGAATGTAATATTTTAAACGGTTGTAAATATTGGTATTGAAGTTTAATAAATGTACTTGCATTTTCATTAGTCTGCGTAGAAACAATTAAAAGCCTCATATTATTAAATAATTGTAAAGTTTCACCACGTTGTTAATGGTAAAAACTTCCCCCTTCCTTTGCG
>CAINEZ010000281.1 GCA_903847905.1 uncultured Bacteroidota bacterium | reverse complement strand
GCAAAGTGTTTTTTACAACTTGTAACTCAACATTTCTTCTAAAACATAATCTTCGAAGTTTATTTGTAATTTCCACATTCAAACCTGAAGTATCAGTAAGGTAAAAATTATTGCGAGTATTCAGTTGTTCCACTAAGGAATCGATAATTTTATTTTTTTCTTCTTTTCTCATAATATATAATTCTTCTGTTTAATAAAAAATACCCTAAAGGGATTTTACAAACTAATTGATTTTGGTTCAATCTGAATGCCGGGGCTCATTGTACTTGACATATATATACTTTTAATATAAGTACCTTTTGCAGCAGCAGGTTTAAGTTTCAAAATGGTTTGTAATACTTCTCTTGCATTATCAGTAAGTTTGTCAGCATCAAAAGATACTTTTCCCACCATTGAATGAATTATTCCAAATTTGTCCACTTTAAAGTCAATCTTACCACCCTTCGCTTCTTTAACTGCTTTGCCAACTTCCATAGTAACAGTTCCTGTCTTGGGATTTGGCATAAGGCCTCTGGGTCCTAAAATTTTTCCCAATGAACCTACTTTAGGCATTACGCTTGGCATAGTAATAATAACATCAACATCAGTCCAACCGCCTTTTATTTTTTCTATATATTCGTCAAGCCCGACATAATCTGCTCCGGCTGCTTTGGCTTCATCTTCTTTATCAGGAGTGCATAATACAAGCACCTTAAAAGTTTTACCAGTTCCATGCGGAAGGGTAACAGAGCCTCTTACCATCTGGTTTGCCTTTCTAGGATCAACACCAAGGCGGACATCCACGTCCACAGAAGCATCAAACTTTGTATAAGAAATATTTTTAACCAATGCTGTAGCTTCATCTAAAGGATAAAGTTTGTTGCTATCAACTTTTGCCAAAGCTTCTTTTCTATTTTTTGTTAGATGTGTCATTTTTATACAATATAGTATTTACATATTCTTAAAAAAATACTTCACCCGCATAGTAATTAAAACGGGGGATTCCCTTTAATGGTAATGCCCATGCTTCTAGCTGTTCCGGCAACCATCTTCATAGCTGATTCAATCGTGAATGCATTAAGATCCGGCATTTTACCTTCAGCAATTATTTTAATCTGATCCCATGAAATTGAACCTACTTTATTACGGTTCGGTTCTGGAGATCCGGATTTCAGCTTTACAGCTTCCAATAACTGAACAGCTATAGGAGGAGTTTTAATAATAAAGTCAAAAGTTTTGTCCTTAAACACTGTAATTATTACAGGTATAACTTTACCCATGCTGTCCTGTGTGCGAGCATTGAATTGCTTGCAAAATTCCATGATGTTCACACCTTTTGAACCAAGCGCTGGTCCTACTGGAGGGGATGGATTTGCCTGACCACCTTTGATCTGTAATTTAATGAGTCCGCTTACTTCTTTTGCCATTTTTTTTCTTTTTTAATTTCCTTTCAGGAAAGCTAACATTATTCTTTCTCAACTTGCATAAAACTCAATTCCAACGGAGTTTTTCTTCCAAAGATCTTAACCATTACTTTTAATTTCTTTTTCTCTTCATTAATCTCTTCTATCACTCCGCTAAAGCTGTTAAAAGGTCCGTCAACCACAATAACTGTTTCACCAACAATGAAAGGGGTAGTTAGTTCTTCTTCTTTTTCAGATAATTCATCTACCTTTCCAAGAATCCTGTTCACTTCAGATTGTCGTAAAGGAACAGCTACACCTTTAGAGCCAAGAAAATTGATTACTCCTGGTATGTTCTTAATAATATGAGGAATTTCTCCTGCAAGAACTGCCTCAATTAGAACGTACCCTGGAAAGTAGTTTCTTTCTTTGCTTACCTTTTTCCCTTTTCTTATCTGATAAACCTTTTCTGTTGGAATCAGGACTTGCGAAACGAAATCCTTTAAGTTAAGCCTGTTTATCTCGTTCTCGACATATTGCTTTACTTTTTTTTCATTCCCGCTAATTGTGCGCACTACATACCACTTTTTCGCTTCCTGTTCGCTCATACTGTTTTGTTACAAATTGGAAAATTAATTATTAATTATACAATAGTTATATTATGCCAGAATTAAAACAATTTATAAAATTGCTTCAATATAGTGCTGAATGATGCATCCATCAAATATACCACAAGGGCAATAATAAGGGAAGCAATAGATACGACAATAGCACTACTCTGCAAATCACTCCAAGATGGCCAGGAAACTTTATGCATAAGTTCATCATATATTTCCTTAATATAACCTACTATTTTTTTCATATTATTATTTTATTATTAGCACGGGAGGAGAGACTCGAACTCCCAACCAACGGTTTTGGAGACCGCTACTCTACCAATTGAGCTACACCCGTTTTTAAATTATTTTTCTTACAGTTAAAGGTATTCCTTAATTTCGCAGAACACCTTCAACTTAAGTAATTATATTAAATCTCTTGTCATTCTAGGATTTCTGTAACCTGTCCTGCTCCAACTGTTCTACCGCCTTCACGAATAGCAAAACGTAAGTTAAGATTGATGGCTATTTCAGCAATTAACTGAACTGTTATAGTCAGGTTATCACCAGGCATTACCATTTCAACGCCATCAGGGAGTATAATTTCTCCGGTAACATCAGTTGTTCTGAAATAAAACTGGGGACGATATTTATTATGAAACGGAGTATGACGTCCGCCTTCATTGGTCTTTAATATATAAACCTCAGCTTTAAACAACTTATGGGGTTTTATTGATCCAGGTTTAGCAATAACCATACCTCTGCGGATTTCGTCCTTATCAATACCTCTAAGAAGAAGACCAACATTATCACCGGCTTCGCCTCTATCAAGAATCTTACGAAACATTTCCACACCAGTAACAACTGATTTAAGTTTTTCAGCGCCCATACCAATTATATCAACAGGATCGCCAGAGTTAATAACACCTGTTTCAATTTTACCGGTACCAACAGTACCACGTCCTGTAATTGAGAATACATCTTCAACTGGCATTAAGAAATCTTTTTCTCTATCGCGAACAGGAAGCGGAATATAAGAATCAACAGCATCCATCAATTCCATAAGTTTTTCAACCCACTTTGGTTCTTTATTTAAAGCGCCAAGAGCAGATCCCCTGATAACCGGAGTGTTTGCACCATCATATTTATAGAAAGTGAGGAGTTCTCTGATTTCCATTTCCACGAGGTCAAGCAATTCAGGATCATCAACACTATCGCATTTATTCATAAAAACCACCATCTTTGGAACACCTACTTGGTAAGCAAGAAGAATATGTTCACGTGTTTGAGGCATAGGACCGTCCGTTGCTGCAACAACAAGTATTGCGCCGTCCATTTGGGCAGCACCTGTAACCATATTCTTGATATAGTCAGCGTGTCCAGGGCAGTCAACGTGAGCATAATGCCTATTGGCAGTTGAATATTCAACATGCGCAGTATTAATAGTAATACCTCTTTCTTTTTCTTCCGGAGCATTGTCAATTGAATCGAATGATCTGTATTCTGACAATCCCTTTTCAGCAAGGATCAAAGTGATTGCTGCTGTTAAAGTAGTTTTACCATGATCGATGTGACCAATAGTTCCAACGTTTACGTGCGGTTTGGAACGATCAAATTTTTCTTTTGCCATATTAGTTTAGAAATTAGTTATTAAATTTATATATTGAATTATCTGTGAATTCAGTTTATTTTATTATTTATTTTCATTGAGCCACCAATTGAGCCAATGATGAGAATTGAACTCAT
>CAINEZ010000280.1 GCA_903847905.1 uncultured Bacteroidota bacterium | reverse complement strand
TTCTTCAAATTTTTTCAATTTAGAATTAATCATTTTTGTTCTTGTACCAACAAGTTTGTCTATCTCGCCGCTTGCTCCTAAAATTTTTGATTGAGCACTCTCCAATACTTTCCCGAAAGTTGCAAATTCGGTTTTCACTGCTTGCAATGTCTTCTTAATTTCACTTGTTTGTTTTTCTATTGCCAATGTTTTAAAACCTAATCGTAAACTACTAAGTAATGCTGCAAGAGTAGAAGGTCCAGTTACAATTATTCTAAAATCTCTTTGTAGAATTTCAATGAGAGATGTGTTGCGAACTACTTCTGCATATAGACCTTCAAACGGTAAGAACATGATTCCAAAGTCCGTTGTATTTGGTGGGTCAAGATATTTATCACGAATATCTTTCGCGCATTTTTTAATTATTGTATCGACTCCTTTTCTAGCAATTTCAATTGAAGCCAAATCCCCTGCATCATAAGCTGTAACCAAAGCGTAATAATCTTCGAGTGGAAATTTTGCGTCAATTGGCAGATAACAAAATTTTCCTTCTTCCTCTCTGCCTGGCAAACAAACAGCAAATTCAACATTATCTCTTGAACCTTTTTTTGTTTGAACATTCATTTGATATTGCCCTGGTGCTAATATTTGTTCCAAGATTGCACCTAACTGAATTTCCCCAAGTATGCCTCTTGTTTTTACATTGCTCAATACTTTTTTCAAATCGCCTACACCTGTTGCCAATGATTGCATTTCGCCCAAACCTTTTTGAACGGATTCTAAATTTTTACTCACTATTTCAAAAGATTGTGTCAATCGTGTCTCCAAAGTTTTCTGCAATTTTTCATCAACTGTGTTTCGCATTTCTTCCAACTTCTTTTCATTGCCTTCTTGCAAATTCTTTATTGAAGTTTCTAGTGTTTTCTTAATGCCATCTAACTTTTCACTATTTGCAATATTTTGCGTCCGTTGATTCTTATCAAATTCTACGAACTGCTCTCTCAATCTTTCTCTGTAATCTTTCAAAGCATCATTCAATTCATTCTTGAACACTTCCAAATTTTCTTTTAATTCCTTTCGGCTGTCTTTGTTGTTAGTGTCAATAGTAATTTGGAAAGTAGAGAATTTATCCTCAACAGATTTTATTAAGGCTGCGAGCTGCCCTGAAAAAGTTTTAGTAAATTCATTTAATTGATTTACGACTTCTTCTCTTAAATCTTTTGAACCTTGACTGGCTTCTTTTCTGTTAGTAACAAATTCGTCTTTTAGATTTTTTTCCGTATCCTTCAAATTTGAAATAAGCGCAGCAACAGAATTTTTTATTTCAGCCAATTCATTGCTTTCGCCTTTCTTCCATGCTTTTAGTGTGAGAATGATGTTAACGATTAATAGAATAGCAATAAGAGCAAGAATGATATATAGCATAATTATAGTTTTTAAGTATTATTTTTTACTGATTCTCTTTATTTCTTTTGAAGGTGGCAGGAAATTTTCGGATGTAATTATACTCTTTCCTGTTTTCTGCTCCAATGCAAGTCGCGCATCCTTAGCTATTCTTCCGCCCTTCTTTCCTGCTGTTGCGTTTTGCTTTAAACCTTTGGCTTCATCAGTTTCTGCTATCTGGTGTGTTGAAAGTTTTGCAAGCGCTGTAAAAATAAGTTCCGCTTCGCTCATGTGATCGCGAAGGTTTTGTGTTTTCAGCCCTTTCAAATCCTTGTGCTTATTTACTGTTAATCCTGCCCATTCCTGATGAATAATGTTGGTAAGAAAAGCAAATTCGTCCGACTTTTCCACACCACTTTGCATCCAGTAATCTGTAAGCTTATTTCGCGTTTCCTGCCCGGACATACGCTGCTGAATCCACTTTTCGCTTCTGCCCAATCGTTGCCAGTTTTCTCTTGCCCTGTCCAAACTTTGTTCAGGGTCAGAAATTTCCTGCATCCTTTCGTAACCTGTTTTTGCTAACCATTGCTTAAAGGGTTCGGCTTTAGGCGAGGGGATGGATTGTATTAATCGCATTAATTGTTCCGCATCCGCGACATCAGTATAGTAAAACTTGCCATCAGAGGATTGAAGTTTCAGTTGGTTACAATTTGTAACCGACTCATTGCCTTCCTTTGACAGTCGGTGTTTCAGCACCTTCCAATAATTTCTTGCATCAGGGCTGTCGGTAAGTATTGCTACTACATCTACAATGGAGAAATACCATTTATGTTCTTCTTCGTTCCATGATGAACGGATTTTTTTATGTTCAAATAATTTTACGTTGCTCATAGGATTTTATAGTGTAACATGAAATTGATATAACTGAAATGATTGCTTTTTTATACTAAGAGCAAGCCATCCCAAAGCGAAGCCAACTATTAACCCTATTATTATAAAAAGTATTTCCATAAATAATGTCCTTGCATAAAGTCGGTATTATATATAAACACTAAATAATCAATTGACTGTAAAATTATGGTTTTTTGGTAACAATTTAGCCGATCTAAAATATTAAAAATAAAAATATGCCACAGATTGCACAGATTAAAATTAATTTATTTTAATACAATTTTACAAATAAAAATCAATTTTTAAGTTTAAAACCTTTGAAACCAGCATACCAACGTGCAGATTTTCGGTTATTAAGGTTAATAGAGTGGCAAAATGGTTTTGTTTTTCTTTATTTTAATAATTTGTTTTTTATAAGTATGAAGAAAAATATTTGCAGTTGGTAGAAATATTTTAACTTTAGGGCGGGAAAATTAGTTAAAGATTAATAAAAAAAGGCGACTTGCGCCGCCTTAGATGTTTTCACAACGGAATAATCCTTATTGTGATTTGCTTCAATTCGTGATGCAAATATATAGATTTTTTAAGAAACCGAATAAAAAAAAAATTATATGAAAAAAATTTTAGGATTGGATTTAGGAACAAATAGTATTGGGTGGGCTATAACAGAACTAAACTTTGATGAGAAAAAAGGAAAAATACTTGGAATTGGTTCAAGAATAATACCTATGGACGGTTATGTTTCCACAAAGTCAGGAAAAGAATCGAAAGATCCGTATTCAGATTTTTCATCTGGAAATGGAATTTCAAAGGCAAAAGCAAGAACTGATTTCAGGGGTGTTCGTAGGTTAAGAGAAAGGGAATTGATACGCAGAGAGCGTTTACATCGTGTTTTAAATATACTAGAGTTTTTGCCTAAGCATTATGCAGAACAAATTGATTTTGAAAAGCATTATGGTCAATTTAAAGATGATACTGAACCAAAATTGGTTTACAAGCAGAATATAGAAACTGGTAAAGTAGAATTTATTTTCAAAAAATCATTTGAAGAAATGCTAGCGGATTTCAAAATTCATCAACCCCAACTTTTAGTAAATAAAAAGGGTAACCCTGCATTAATTCCTTATGATTGGACTATATATTTTTTACGTAAAAAAGCTTTAACTTATAAAATTGAAAAAGAAGAATTAGCTTGGTTGCTACTACAATTCAATCAAAAGCGAGGATATTTTCAACTAAGAGGCGAAGATGACGAGATAACTGAAAATAAAGTAAAGGAATACTACTCCTTGTTAGTTACAAATGTTGAACCTACAAATGATAAAAAAAGGCAAGATGAAATTTGGTATAATGTACATTTAGAAAATGGCTGGATTTACCGTCGTTCAAGTAAGACACCACTTGAATGGACAGGCAAAGTGAAAGAATTTATTGTTACAACAGAACTTGATGAAAATGGCAATGTAAAAAAAGATAAAGACGGAAAAGAAAAAAGAAGTTTTAGTGCACCCAAGGAAGATGATTGGACATTACTAAAAAAGAAAACAGAACTTGACATTGATAAAAGTAAAAAAACTGTCGGCACATACATTTATGATACTTTACTAAAAAATCCTAATCAAAAAATTAAAGGCAAACTAGTTCGAGTAATTGAGCGCAATTTTTATAAAGATGAACTTCAACAAATATTAGTAAAGCAAAAAGAATTTCATACCGAATTAAACAATGAGAAACTTTATAATACTTGCATAGAAGATTTATATCCAAATAATGAATCTCATTTTAGAAGCATTGAAAAGAAAGATTTTACTTACTTGTTTTTAAATGATATTATCTTTTATCAGCGTCCACTTAAAAGCAAAAAATCATTAATAAGTAACTGCCAATATGAAAGTAGAGTTTATATTGATAAGAAAACTGGTGAAAAAAAAGAAGAGGCAATAAAATGTATTGCAAAATCACATCCTCTGTTTCAGGAATTTAGGTTATGGCAGTTTATTCATAATCTAAAAATATATGAAAAAGAAAAAGTTGTAGATGGAAAATTGCATGCAGAATGGGATGTAACTTATGATTTCTTAAAAAATGATGATGACAATACGAAATTATTTGATTGGTTAAATAATAGAAAAGAAATTGAACAGAAAGCATTTTTAAGATATTTCAAATTAAAAGAAGAAAAATATAGATGGAATTATGTTGAGGACAAAACATATCCTTGCAATAAAACACGAAATGCAATTTTAAACAAATTAGAGAAAAAATCGGAAGCGATTTTAACACAGGAGAATGAAATTAAAATTTGGCATTTACTCTATTCAATTACTACAAAGGCAGAGATTGACAATGCGCTAAAAGCAAATGATAAAAGGAAATCTAAAACACAAAGTATGTATGATTTTCTTATAGAAAACAATTATTCACATATTGAAATAGAAGAATTAAAAAAAATAAAGATTACAGAAACTGATTATGGTTCCTATTCTGAAAAAGCGATAAAAAAACTATTGTCGCTAATGCGTAAAGGAAAGTATTGGAAAAAGGATAATATATCACCTGCAGCAATAAATAGAATAGCATCTATAAATGAAAGATTAAAATCTGTTGATTATGATGAATCTAAAATTGAAAGCATAGCCGATGATGATATTCCAAAACAAGTGTTAAAAAGCTTTGCTAAAGTAGAAAACCCTATATCTGGACTTAATACTTACCAAGCATCCTATGCAGTTTATGGCAGACATTCCGAAGCAAGTGAAACACTAAAGTGGAATAAACCAGCAGAAATTGAAATTTATTTAAAAGATGTTTTTAAACAAGGTTATTTAAGAAACCCGGTTGTAGAGCAAGTAATAAAAGAAACTTTAAAAGTAGTAGCTGATATTTGGAAACACTATGGCAATAGTGCCGAAAACTTTTTTGATGAAATACATATTGAGTTAGGACGTGAAATGAAAAACCCTGCTGGTGTTCGTGAATCAATGACCAAGCAAATAACAGAAAATGAAAATTCGAATTTGAGGATAAAAGCATTGATTGCTGAACTTAAAAATGATAATAATTACGAAAATATTCGACCTTACTCACCTACCCAGCAAGAAATTCTAAAAATTTATGAAGATGGCGTTTTGAAAAGCAATATTGAAATACCTGATGATATTATAAAGATTAGTAAAACATCTCAACCAACAAAATCAGAATTATTACGCTATAAACTTTGGTTAGAACAAAAATATCGTTCACCTTATACTGGAGAAATGATTCCACTTACTAAACTATTTACCACGGCTTATGAAATAGAACACATCATACCACAATCCCGATACTTTGATGACAGTTTTAGCAATAAAGTAATTTGTGAAAGTGAAGTGAACAAAGACAAAGAAAATAGTACAGGTTATGAATACATCTGTGATAATTCGGGAAAAATTATTGAATTAAGTTTTGATAAAAAAGTTAAAATATTTACGGTTGAGGATTACGAAAAATTTGTAAAGGAACAATATGTAAAGAATAAAAGCAAAATGAAAAAACTTTTGATGCCCAATATACCTGATGGCTTTATTGAGCGACAATTGAATGACACAAGATATATTAGCAAAGTAATAAAGAATTTGTTATCAAACATAGTAAGAGTACATGGAGAAGATGCCACCACATCAAAAAATGTTATTGCAAGTAATGGAACAATAACCTCAACTTTAAAGCAAGATTGGGGGTTGAATGATGTATGGAATGAATTAATAACACCTCGTTTTGAAAGGTTGAATAAACTTACTGAAAGCAACCACTTTGGTGAATGGAGAAATAAAGAAGGTAAAAGAGTATTTCAAACTACTATCCCAATAGAATTAAGTAGAGGTTTTAGTAAAAAAAGAATAGATCATCGCCATCACGCATTGGATGCTTTAGTAATAGCTTGTGCAACTCGAAACCATATTAATTATTTAAATAACGAATATGCAAAAGCCAAATCATCAGAGACAAAATATGAATTAAAAAACAAACTTTGCTTTAAGCAGAAAACAGACAATAGTGGAAACTATAAATGGGCTTTTCATAAACCTTGGGAAACCATAACCGAAGACTGCAAAGAAAAACTGCAAACCACCATTGTCAGTTTTAAACAAAATTTACGAGTGATAAATAAAACAGTGAATTGGTATGAGAAATGGAAAAAAGATAAAAATGGGAAAGCGATTGAAAAAGAATTTGTAAAACAAATCAAAGGTGAAAATTGGGCAATTAGAAGGCCATTACACGCTGAAACAGTAAAAGGAATTGTAAAAATAAGAAAAGAAAAAACTGTTCAACTTTCATCCACTATTGACAACTTTGAAATGCTTGTCGACAAAGGGCTAAAGAATAAAATAAAAGAATTATCCAAACTAAATTATGACAAGAAACAAATAATAAAATCTTTCAAAGACAATGGAAATAAGTTTAATAATAGAGACATTACAAAAGTTAAAGTATATTATTTTGAGGAAATCAAAAGCATTGATATTGCTTCGAGAGTACCAATAGATGAATCTTTTAATTCAAAGGCTATAAAAAATATAACAGATACAGGAATTCAAAAAATAATGCTTAATCACATAAAAACATATAATACAAACAATGATAAAGGAGAGTTAGTTGAGCATCCAGAACTTGCAT
>CAINEZ010000279.1 GCA_903847905.1 uncultured Bacteroidota bacterium | reverse complement strand
TTAATATTATTTCATCGCAAAGATATAAATTTTTGTTTTCAAAATAAAATATTTCAGCGCATAAAAAATATATTTACCACAAATAGGGTGTTTAAAAAAATTATGTAAGTTTGTTGTTAAAAAGAAATCATGCTAAAAGAAGAAAGGTATAAAAGATTTATCAGTTATTTCAACATTCACCAGCCTGCTGTTGAAACAGAGCTTAATTATAAAAATCCCTTTCATTTGCTTATAGCTGTTATATTATCCGCTCAATGTACTGATAAAAGAGTAAATATTATTACTCCTCCCCTATTTAAAAAATTCCCTACACCGGAATTGCTTGCAAAAGCTGAATACTCAGAAGTTTTTAAATTTATTAAATCCTGTTCATATCCTAACAATAAATCAAAGCACCTGGTGGAAATGGCAAAAACATTAGTTTCTCAATACAATGGAATAGTCCCGTCGGATGTTAACGAACTTCAAAAAATTCCCGGAGTGGGAAGAAAAACAGCTAATGTAATTGCATCCGTGGTTTTTAATAAACCGGTTATGGCTGTGGATACACATGTTTTCAGAGTTTCGGCAAGAATTGGTCTTACAACAAATGCTAAAAATCCTTTAGAAGCAGAAAAGCAACTTGTTAAAAACATTCCAGACAAAAAGATTCCAATGGCTCATAATTGGCTGATCCTGCATGGAAGATATACATGTACGGCAAGAAAACCAAAATGCTATGAATGTGGTATCAGGGAAATTTGCAAATATTATAAAACTCTTAAACCCAAGGTCCTGTAATTTTATTAAAGCTACCTAGTCTAAATGCTTTGAAAATCCTGAATTTTTATTGAAATCAAAAAAATATTTAATATAAAAATATTCATTCCTGATTTTTGAAAAAAAATTATGTTATATTTGAAAAAAAATGTTAATAATCTAATCATACAAAGTATAAAAATATATGAGTAAAGAAAAAGAAAATAAAGAAACTACCGAAAAGATGAAAGCCTTACAGCTTACATTGGATAAACTGGAAAAAACATATGGTAAAGGAACCATTATGAAGTTGGGAGATAATGCAATTGCTGATGTTGAATCTATTTCCACAGGATCAATAGGGTTGGATATTGCACTGGGTATTGGCGGTATCCCGAAAGGAAGAGTAATTGAAATTTTTGGCCCTGAATCATCAGGTAAAACTACTCTTGCAATTCATGCAATAGCCGAAGCTCAAAAAAAGGGAGGTATTGCTGCTTTTATTGATGCGGAACACGCTTTCGATAGCTTATATGCACAGAAATTAGGAGTTGATATTGCAAATCTTCTGATATCACAGCCCGATAATGGTGAACAAGCTCTTGAAATAGCAGAAAACCTTATTCGTTCAGGCGCAATAGATATTTTAGTAATTGACTCTGTGGCAGCACTGACTCCAAGAAGTGAGATAGAAGGAGAAATGGGCGATTCTAAAATGGGATTGCATGCAAGATTAATGTCGCAGGCACTAAGAAAACTAACTGCAACAATCAGTAAAACCGGCTGCTGCTGTGTTTTTATCAATCAGTTGCGCGAAAAAATAGGTATTATGTTCGGTAATCCTGAAACAACAACCGGCGGAAATGCTCTTAAATTCTATGCTTCAGTAAGGTTAGATATCAGGAAAACCAGTCAGATAAAAGAAGGTGACGCTGCTGTTGGTAACAGGGTTCGCGTAAAAGTGGTTAAAAATAAAGTTGCACCTCCATTCAGAATGGCTGAATTTGATATTATTTTTGGTGAAGGTATTTCGAAAGTTGGCGAAATCATTGATATTGGAGTTGAAAAGAACATCATCAAAAAAAGCGGTTCATGGTTCAGCTATG
The DNA here is from genome assembly GCA_903847905.1 of uncultured Bacteroidota bacterium. Lineage (GTDB taxonomy): Bacteria > Bacteroidota > Bacteroidia > Bacteroidales > CG2-30-32-10 > CAINEZ01. The sequence continues at coordinate 1,487 of CAINEZ010000279.1, read as the reverse complement.
GCGACACCAAACTGGCGCAAGGAAGAGAAGCTGTAAAAAAACTGCTTACAGATAACCTTGAACTTGCTGATGAGCTAGAAGGCAAGATTCGCGAAGCGCTTGCCTCTAATTAAAATTATCTTTGAAGTCCCATATTATACTGGGACTTCTTTTTAATATTTATTTTTCCAGATAATCATACCAACATGAAAAATATTTTTGCAGTATTAATTGCAATATCTTTTGCAATAACAATATTTTCTTGCGGAAACAGTAATAAGAAAAAAGATAATGTAAATAATATTATCTCTGATTCTATTTCACCAGAAATTACCGCGCTCAATACAAAGATCAAAGCAGATCCTAACAATGCTGACCTTTATAATGAAAGAGCAAAGCTGCTTATTGAAAAGCAAAAATTAGATGAAGCATTTGCTGATATAAGAACAGCGCTTAACATTGACTCGACAAAAGCTCCGTATTTCCTCACTTTATCAGATGTTTATTTTGCTCTGGGAAAAGTTAAAAACTGCAAACAAGCTATTGAAAAATCATTAACACTGTACCCTGATTATGCTGATGCAGAACTGAAATTTGCCGAGTTAAACTTATATTTTAAAGACTACAAAAAAACTTTTGACTATATTGATAAAGCACTTAAAGTTGACAAGGTCAATGCTAAAGCATATTTCATGAAAGGGATGACATACAAAGAAACCGGTGATACGTCCAAAGCTGTTTCATGTTTCCAGACTGCTATTGACCAGGATCCGGAATATTATCATGCATATATTCAACTTGGTATTTTATTTTCAATTAAGGGAAATCCGCTTGCAATAGACTATTTTAATAATGCTCTAAAACAAAATCCGAAAAGTATTGAAGCAAAGTACGGACTCGGTATGTTCTACCAGGAAAATGATGAATACGATAAAGCCATCATTGAATACGATTCCATTCTTAGCATTGATCCGAAATATAAAAATGCTCATTATAATATCGGCTATATATACCTTGTTTACCTGAAAAAATACCCTAAGGCTGTAAAACATTTTACTGATGCAATAGAATGTGATCCGAAATATGCAGAAGCATTTTACAATCGCGGATACAGCTACGAATTACTCGGTGATATTAAAAATGCAAAAGCCGATTATAATAAAGCATTGGAATTAAAACCTAATTACGAAAAACCTATTGACGGGCTGAATAGGCTGGATAAAAAGAAGTAGTATTCCTGATTTTAGATTTAAGATTTCTTGATTTGAGAACTGAAAATTAATTGTTGAATATTGAGAATTTTTAATTTTAGATTTCTGTCTGTATCATGCAAGAACGTCATTGCAAAATTTGCCGGTTGGCGGATGAAGCAATCTTAAATAATACTTCGGTAATTTTTTGTTTCACGCTAAGACGCAAAGCCTTGATATTGTTGAAAATTTAAAAACAATCATCATTTTGCGAAACACTTGATATTTCAGGGTTTTAAAATTATTACCGAACTATTG
>CAINEZ010000278.1 GCA_903847905.1 uncultured Bacteroidota bacterium | reverse complement strand
GGCATCAGCAGCTAACTTGTGTCTGCTTTCATGCCGCGTGATTAGCTCATAATAAACTAATGTTGTAAATTTGACATTTAAAGACACATGCGAATCAGTGGTGGTAATTTTGCGGCACGAAAAGCAGCCACTTGCTCGTTACCAGCAAGCATTTTTAAGACATCAGGATAAGCCTTGACAACGAATTAGAAATGAAAAGAAAGACAAAGAATAATTTTATGACCACCGACCACACCAGCCGACCTAAAGAAGTTTTATTTTTTGCCGACCCGCATTTTTTGTTTTTAATGGCTTACACACATTGCACACATTGTCAAGCCCCGCAAAGCATACGCTCAAACCAAAGCTTGCCAAAGAGTGCAATCTTGCTGACGCTTGATTAGGAGTATAAGAAAATGGATAAAGAAAAAACTACATATAAATTGCGCAATTTTGTTTTTGAAAAATCATTTCGACAAAACGCTTGATATCATTTTTAATATTTTACAGTAATTATGGACAATCTTCTCAACATATCAAATTACAGACCTCTTGCTGACATGGAGAAATTCAAACTTTACTTTAAGGGTTTGTATTCACTTAGGGTTAAAGAAATTTCTGTTCTTCCAAATCTTTTCAAACAAGAATTGATTGCAACTGACACAACACTAATATATATTGGCAAAGGTGAACGGACTTTATTTGAAAGATTAGAGGAAGAATGCAGAGGCAAAAGTAACGGTACCTTTTTCAGAGGAATTGGAGCATTGTTAAATTATAGACCGCCAAAAGGTTCATTAATTGGAATGAGCAACACTAACAATTATCATTTTAGCAAGCAGGACAGGACTGAAATTATTGATTGGATGAATAAGAATTTAAACTTTAATTTCATAAAACTTGAAAATAATATAGAGGTAATTGAAAAGAAATTAATCAGTTTAAATTGCCCTATCTTAAATACAACTCATAATCCAAAAAAATCAAAATTATTAGCAGCACTTCGTAAAGAATGCCGCCAAATCGGACTAAGCAAATGACAACAGAGAACTTAAAACAACTTATTAAAAAAAATTACATTGGTGTAAGTGAAGAGTTAAAAAAGAAATATTTAAACGCATGAAAAAAACTTATTTTTTAGTAATATTTACCGTTATTACTCAGTTTTGTATGTCTCAAAGGTTAACAAAAATTGATAGGGATACTATTAAAATAATTAAAAGCACAATAGAAAGAATAAAAATATTGGAGTTAAATAAAGATAAATCAGATGAAGTTTCTTTGGAACTAGAAGAATACAAAAAATATAAATTACCTTATTATGAAATTATTGTACCTTTCGGTCAGGCATTTTACTATATAAATATTAGTAAAATAGGAGATTCGGATTGGCATTCTAGATTTTTGAATGAAGCACTAACCAGTATTTCAGAATCTGAAGAAAATTATAAAATAGAAATACCCTTGTTATCAGAATGTAATTTTACAATAGATTCAATAAAAAAAACGAAATTATTTATTGAGAATTTAATATTTGGTAACCAATCAGAAAACATTAAAAGTTTAATAAAAAGCATAAAACAATTAGCGTTAAACAAAGATTTAGGAGATGAAGTATCTCTTAAATTGCAAGAATACAATTCAAAAAAACTTCCTTATTATAATATTATCGTTCCTTTTGGACAAGCATTTTATTATGTAAATATTAGTAAATTAGGAGATTCCAATTGGCAAACTAATTATTTAAAGGAGGCATTAGATAACATTAAACAATCTGAAGAAAATTATCAAATAGAAATACCCATATTATCAGAATGTAAATTAAGTGTAGATTCAATAAAAAAAACGAAATTATTTATTGAGAAATTATTAAATGATAATCAGTCATTAATTATTAAAAAACCCATTAGTTTTATTGCATTAGACGAGGATATAGAAACTGACGTTTTTAAAAACTGCAAAATTACTTATATTAAAAACTATAATGTAAAATTTGACGAACTTGTTCCCGTTGAAGGATTTGAACTAATAATTAAGGATACAATATTTGATAGGTTAATTTATGATATTGAATATAATATTTCAAATTCAACTTATAATCAGAATTTTTATATTTACAATAATCCTTCTCTACCAAATGTTTTTAAAGAGGGTTCAGACAAAACTCCTGAATATGGCAATTTTGTTCTTTCTTTATATAATATTTTCAATGGAGTAAAAAAAATAATTAGAACATTTTCAAATAATAAAACAGAACTTAATAAATGCCTGTTTGATAATTCTGTTTTAAATGTCATAAATGATATAGATTCTGTAGAGACAATAGAATTTATGTATTTTAATTATAATGAAATGTTAAGATTTTATCAAAATTATCCTGACTTTAGAGGCATTGCTTATTATGACTGGAAAAATTCATTAAGAAAGAAACTGATTACAACGTATAAAAATAATTCAAAGATTGTTTATTCAGAAGAATATATAAATTATTATAGTAATAAAATTTCTTCAACAAAATACATTAATACATATCTTGATTCATCATATAAAATTGTTATAACTAAACAATATGTTGATGATATATTAACAGACAAACAAAAGTCAATCTACGATGAAAATCATAATTTGTTAAAGTTATATGGATATGAATCTTTTGATAATTCTGAATATTTAAAAGAAGAAAACAAATATAATTTCGCAAATCAATTAATTGAAAAAATTACATACAATAATAGTATTAGAAAAAATCTGAATGGACTTATTAATTCAAAAACAATAAATAAATATGTTAATGACACATTAATTACAATTAAATATAATACAAAAGATAATGGTAAAACTTTTAATGAATACTCACGAAATAAAGTATATTATGTGTATGGAAATGGAAAAATAAAAGAAGCTCATTGGTTTAGCCCCAATGGGATAGTGATACGTAAAACAATTTATTCTTACCTTTAGGATTACTTTGAAGAAAAATTTGTGGTATTTTTTAAAGGCATTTGGTATCAATTCCTTTTTTAATTAAAAGAAAATAGAAATAAAGGAATTGCCATCGCACAGTCGTAAGCAAATTTGCAGCTTTTATTTTAAAGGAATAAAGTGTTTGGCTACAAAATAGCTTCCTCCTTTACCACGCAAAAAAATAAAAACAAAAAATCTTCCCCCTTAAAACAAAAAATAAAACTTCGCTTACACACTTGCCGACAGACAAAAGCAACTTGACACATGACTACAAAACACAGGACAGACAAGGCTTTTAATGACATGGAGGATTCCATGCCAGCTGGTAACTTAGGTCTGCAATCAGCGGCGGTTTGTGGTTGACGGAAAAGTATGTATCTTTAAAAAATATTTGTGGGGCAGACAGGTAAGTGCTCTAAAACCGCCGCCGGTCGCAGCCCTTCATCGTTAGCTGCAAATGCCCATGAAAAAATAAATACAGACAAATACGGTTGCGACGGACAACTACGG
>CAINEZ010000277.1 GCA_903847905.1 uncultured Bacteroidota bacterium | reverse complement strand
GAAAATATTGCTGAGGGATTAAACTATAGAAATCTTGATGTTTCAACCTTAAAACCTGCCCCTTATTATTTAAAAATAGAAACATCAAATGGGCTTTATAAAGATAGTAAACAAATTTTAGTTAAATAAGTTAAAAGGCATAAAGCAAAACCTGATAGTGTTTTAATGGAGGCATTGTGTAAAAAGAACCTAACATGGTTAGGACAGAAAAGAATAATTAACAATAGAATGATGAATATAGAATTAAGAATAATGCCCTTTACAACTGATAATAATAATATCATCGCCGGCAGTAATTTTATAAATAAGACGATGCTCGTCTATGATTCGTCTCGACCAAAATCCTGCAAACTGATGCTTCAATGGCTCTGGATTTCCTTTGCCCTAAAAAGGAGTACGTTGAATAATTTTTATCAGTTCCCATATTTTGTTTACAACTTTAGGTTGAGTATTTATCCACTCATTAAGTTGGTCAAATGCTTCCTTTCGAAAAGTAATATCTTTCATTTTTTCATAAGAGATTTCATGTGTTTTTCAAATTCTTCTCCTGTAAAAGTGATAAGATTTTCGCCTTTTTCTGTTTACTCAATCGCTTTATCAATACGAGTTCTCATTTCATCTTTTGTTTCTGGTTTAAGCGCTTCACTAATACCTTTATCAATGTTTATTAAAACTTCAATATTATCATTTTTCCCAAGAACCCTCTTAAGCATCTTTAAAAAACTTAAATCAAGTTCCGATGCTTTTAATCTGAATACTGTTTCCATAAATTATTTTTTTTACAAAAATATAAATTATTCACTATAAATAAAAGGATTAATAATGGTTAGAGTTTTTTCAATAATTTGTTTGTGCTGTAAATCTTCTGTGTATAAAATGGAACATTGGGCATCAAAAGCAGCGGCAACTATCATTGAATCAAGAAAGGAAAAGCGATATTTTCTTTTAAAAGCAATGGCAGTACGAATAGTCGCATCCTTAATTTCAACTATACGGCAGATGTCGGTAAGAAACAAAACAGTTTCTTCGCAAATGGGTTGTGGCAGTTTCAGTTTTTTATTGCAGGCATTATACGACTCTATAATTACCTGCGAACTAATGAAAGGACGCTCCTTTAGCAAATCAAATGCCTTTTGCTGTTTTTCCGGCGCGCTTTTATCAAAAGCAAACACACAAATATTGCTGTCAAGAAAAATATTATTCATACAAGTCCTCGCGTTTCCATTTTTCTATTTTGCTGAAATCAACTGCATTCTTCTTAAAAAACTTCATGGCATTTTCCCACGAATATTTATTTCCTGTATTCTGTTCTTCCTGTATTTGATTTTCTTCAACAGGAAAAGCAATTACTTCAACCTGTCGTCCTATAAAGTCAGCAGGCAGATTAAGCAAAAAACTATTGCTTTTGGGAATTATAATTTGTCTATACATAATTTTTTTTACAAAGATAATAAATAATTCAAAACTCAAAAGGCAAATTTCAAAAGTAAAATGACGTAAAGCGAATGACAATTAATGACAGCGACCTGTCCCGCACTGACGGTCGGGAAGCTAATGACTACTATTTATTTTAGATTTGTGATTTACGAACAATGACTCAATGACTATCAATGACTATCAATGACTATTAATGACTATCAATGACTATTAATGACTATCAATGACTATTAATGACTATCAATGACTATTAATGACATTTTTAATATCAATT
>CAINEZ010000276.1 GCA_903847905.1 uncultured Bacteroidota bacterium | reverse complement strand
GCATTTTTTATCGGTATAAGATTTGCCGATGCACAGGAAAAACAGTATAAAATTGGATGTATCGCTTTTTATAACACCGAGAATTTATACGATACTATTGATAACCCGCTTACAAATGATAATGAGTTCACACCAAACGGGCTTGATAAGTGGAATTCAAAACGGTATTTTGAAAAGTTAGACCATCTTTCTAAAGTTATTTCTCAGATCGGCGATGAATATGTAAAAGGCGGTCCCGTGATCATGGGACTTGCAGAAGTTGAAAATAAAAATGTTGTGGAAGATTTGATAAATCAACCTGCATTAAAATCTTCGAATTATGGCATTGTTCATTACGATTCGCCGGATAAAAGAGGTATTGATGTAGCATTTATTTATCAGAAAAATCATTTTACAGTTACCAACAGCAAACCAGTACACCTTAGAATTGCTGCTAAACCCGACTGGGCAACCCGCGACCAGCTTGTTGTTTCAGGCAAATTTGACGGGGAACAATTATATGTTATTGTCAACCACTGGCCTTCAAGAAGCGGTGGCGAAAAAAGAAGTACGCCATTACGAAATGCTGCTGCCGATCTTACCAGGTCGATAGTTGATTCAATTCAAAAAATTGATTCTACTGCTAAAATTATTATTATGGGCGACTTAAACGATGACCCTACTAACAGCAGTCTTATAAAACATTTAAAAGCAAAAGGAGACGAAAAAGAAGTAGGGAAAAAAGATTTATTCAACCCCATGTATAATCTTTTTAAGAAAGAAGGTTTGGGTAGCCTTGCATATAGGGATAACTGGAACCTTTTTGACCAGATCATTGTTTCAGGGACTTTACTGGGAGATGATAAATCCACTTATAAATTTTATAAAGCAAAAATTTTTAATAGGAATTTTCTCACACAAAAAGAAGGAGCTTATTCAGGTTACCCATTCCGAACTTATGTAGGCAGCACATACCAGGGGGGATATTCCGATCACTTTCCTGCATATATATTTTTAATAAAAGAAAAATAATTATAATTGGGATATATTTTACGCGCAATTCAATTATTACAATACTCTTTTATCGTAGCCTCTGCATTAACAAAACCTCCTTGGTATAAAATAATAAAATCATCACAACCATCTTTACCTGATTTGGTTTTTGCAACACCACTAAGGTAATATGCCGAAGGAAAATCGGGATTTAATCCAATTGCTTTTGTCAAATCATTAATCGCTTTATTAAAACGTTCCTGGTCAATGTAAACAGAAGAGCGGCTTATTCAAGCCTTGAATTTTCAGTCTTTAAGGCAGCGAACCGAAAACCCGTAATTCTCAGGGTAGTTTGTGGAGCTGCGATCAGACTGGTACGAAAATGAGTATAATCTTCGGTAATATGAACCTATACCTGCATCCGTAGCTGTCCAGAAGCAGGTGATTGGACTCGGAGTAGAAGCATTATTAGCAAACGATCCATCTATACCAAAGCGATCACCCCCGGCCAATGCCCCGAAACCGCTTGCATTATTACCGTTCCAAGTGGAGGTTTTCATCTTAGCGCCGGGACCTATATTTGGGTCGTTAGTGCCACGCCAACTAATAGTTGTTGAGAAGTTTCCATCATTTGGAGCCCCTGTAAGAGGGGTGCTTCCTGTGGGGACTATGGTGCTTTCTATGCAATATTCATAGCGGCTCCATTCTAAGTCAGAAGGTATATGATAACCGGAAGGGCATATACCTTGTACGCCACCATGCCCTGTGGTTGGTCCACAAGGATCGCAATTTACACTTGCAGCATAGTTCAATGCTTCGCCCCATTCATAAAGCCCGCCAAAGGTGGTGCAGTTGCTTTCTAAATTATTGTAACAGTATTTTTGGTCACCACCCGGAGCTGTCATCTGTTGTCCGGTATGTGAAGCATCACTGGTTATCATGGTGCCTACATTTAAATTGGCGCTAGCCCATACTTGTGTGCCGCAAGAAGGACCGCATAAAAATGGAATGACAGCTAATGTTTGCGTTGTACCGTTTCCGCATGCATTGGATGGAGTAACAACTATATTGCCGCTTGCTGAGCCTGCAGTTACTGTGATGCTGTTTGCTCCCTGTGCCGTGATTATCCAGTCTGTGGGAACTGTCCATGTGTATGTTACGCCTGGTACATTGGTTACGCTATATATTAATCCTGTAGTTCCCTGGCATACGCTTATAGAACCTGTTATTGCCGAAGGCTGAACAGGCGTTGCAGTTTCTAACTTACTCCATTCAGCCCCATTATAATAGTCAATAGTATTTGTTGTTGTATTATAAATTATTAATCCGATTACCGGGAGTATTTGCTCCCTTTCAGTTGTTGTCATTCTTGGCATTAACAAACCTTTGTTCCCTGATTTTATATCTAATATAGCTGATGAATCGGGTTTGTCGCCTGTAATATTTATCGCTACTCCCAAAGTTGTTAAACTACCCGTTCCGGTAATAGTTGTGATAAATGTTTCGCATACATTTTTCCATGAAGTGCCGTTATAATACCTAAGACTATTCAGGGAATTATCATAATAAATCAAACCAGCTATAGGAGTTAAAAAACTTTCAGTTGTTCTGGGTATTAGCAAACCTCTTTTGGTTGAATTTACATCCAATATTGCTGAATTATTAGCGGGTGCTCCTGTTTCATTTATTGCCATTCCGCCTCCCGAATTATTAGTTCCTGTAACGGAGGACTGAAATGTACGGGATAACTCATACCAGCCAGTGTTCTTATAATAATTTAACTTGTTAGTTGTGGTATTATAAATCAAAAGCCCAGTTGCCGGTGAAGGAATGGCATTCCTGTTAACATCAGACATACGGGGAATTAATACCCCCTTAGTGGTACTGGCAATATCAAGCATTGCAGAAGCATTTGCATTGACGCTTCCAGTAGCGTTAATGGCTACGCCCTGAGAAAAGGAGTGAAAAGTGAAAAGTGAAAAATTAAAAATAAGGAAGAGGTAAATGGCACCTTTCAACAGACTAAAAGAGGTATTAATTTTATTGGAAAATGCAAATGTGATTTTTTTCATACAATTCATTTTTATATTTCCAAATTCTTTGCAACTTTATGTGCGGGTTAAAAATTATATTTGCGTGGCAAACACTTAATGTATAGCCCATGGTCAATAGAAGTAATTATTTAACTCGTTTTTCTTCTACTTGTATAATTTCATAATTGGAAGAATCGCTGATGAAAGCTACAACAGAGCAACGATCTGGGTTCCAGGAAGGATTCAATGCCATGGAATATATTTTTGTGATTGTTGTTCCTACTGAAATATCTCCTGACGAAAGCGTTTCGCCCCATGTGCCATTTAACGAGCCTCGTAACACATCCCTGAATACATAATTATGAAGAATAACGCTATTAAGCGAATCCTGACCGCCAACAAGGCTGTCTTCTGTTAAATAAGCGGTTAATTTATATACACCTTGCAAATCCTGCAAGGCATTGCATTCAATTGTAGAAGTTACGGAACCTGAATTATAAGAATTATTAATTTTAATGAATGCTTTAGGATTTAAATTTTTAAGGGAATCTATTCTTTCTCCCCAATGCCCTTTATCAGTAATGAAATCAGCGCTGCCATAACGTGTTCGGCTAACCATTCCTGTAGGGAAATTCGGCGGTGGAAAAGTAGTAAAAATTTCATTCCCGGTAGTAGATCTGAAATCATTGGAAAATTCGCCTGTTCCTGGTTCAGCAAAATCACTAGCATGAATGGAAATCAATATAAGTCTTTTGCCATATATATTTTTCAATGTTCGTACAACCGCAGCACCACCAGGGCACCCAGTGCATGTATGACCTGTAAATTCTTCAAGCAAAATTTTTCTTACAGTATCTGCAGTAGGGATAGATACTACTTCTTTATATGGCGCTTCAATCTTATCGCAGGTATTAAAAAGAAAAAGCGCAAACAAAGAAAAGACAGTTAAATAATTAAAATATTTTTTCATTTTATCATGGTTTAAAAACTACTCAAAATGGTTAACGTAACACCATTTGAAGCAGGAACATATCTGCAAACCCCGCCAACACACATAATACCTTCTCTCTGTTTTCCATAAGTAATAGAAATTCTGTTGGCATTTTTTATGAATCCTATTGACGCATTATAATAATGAATCTGAAGTTTTTTTTCATTATTCCCATAATTGTACATATCGCCAATAGCAAAGAACCACTTCGGAGCAATTGTATATTGAAGCATTGCCATTGCCCAGTTACCCTTGTCCTGTTTTGTATATAAATGTTGCAGTTCCATTTGCAATGATTTTTTATCTTTTATTTTATATGAGATATCCAAAATTGAAATATGAGAATATACTATCGACAAACCTTGTTCTGTTTTATGTCCTTCGATGATTTCTTTATTATAAGACTGATATAAATACGTTAAAACCGCTTTGATTTTTTTACTGACTTTCCGATCTATTTCAATATTAAAATCTTCAAAATATAATTCGTTTCCTATTTTAAAAAAGTCCGATTTATATCCCAATGTACCGTCTTCCATAATTGCAGTTGTATCATTCACTTTATTCATATCAATGGATTTTGCTCTCGAATAATTTATTGAAATGTCAGTACCCCATTTACCGCCAAGCTTGGTATTTTTTTTAATATTATATATTATTTCGGCTTGTGCGCCAATTTCTCCGTTAGGTTGTGTGGAATATGGATACATTGCAGCAAGACTGTATGAATGTTCTTTGGTAAGAGCCGGGAGATAATTTATCATCAATGCATTTCCGGTAATTGCTCTGTCGGAACGGAAATTCATATTATCAATTCTTTTTGCAGATAGTGAAATCCCCAAGCCTTTTTGTGAATATGTTGCAGAAGAGAACAATGCTTCTCCGGGTTTATAAATATAATTGTTGACAGCAGAAGGGTCGTTAATTTTATAAGCATATTCGCTGACAAAATTTATTTTACCGTTTACTAAATTTATACGTCCGGCAAATGCCGAAACATTTTCAGGTAATTTATAAATCGGGTCCATGTCCTTTTGATACTTGCTCACAACACTCCCTCCAAAAGTGATTTTGGTTTTCTTTTCCGCCCAGCTTTTAATAATGCTGTTCAATACAAACTCTCCATCAGCGCCTCTTACAATCCCTTCTCCTTTATCAAAGAAGAAACGCTGGTTTCCTATAAGCCCTTTAATAGTAATTCCAACCACAGGTTCGTATTGCAGTTGAACTCCATCAATCGAATTGTCTATTCCAAGATTCCAGTCCTGGTATGCACGCAATATTAAACCACTTCCAAACTGTTCATAAAAATTTCCGACAGTAACTTTTAATTCATCTGCTTTGTATGATGCAAAACGATAAGGAATACCATTCCCTTTATTCCTGGAATCAAAACCCTGCATGACATTTTGATAACTTTCATATCTGAGACCTGCAGAAAAATTACCATTGGTATAAAAAATATTTGCAAAAGCATTCATCAAAAGTTTTTCGGGTACTTTAGGCGCTCCTATCAGAGAATCTTTCATGTAGTATTGGGCATCCATCTGGAAACTGCCATGAACTTGTCCAATGCCTTGTGATCTGGATACAAAAGGTAACATGCAAACTATTATAAATATTTTGCATACAATAATTTTATTCGTTTTAATCAACTTTCAAAAGATTAAATGTTCTACTATTGTTCTATAATTTTTTGTCCTGCGGCAACCTTTTTTACAATATTGTAAAGGTCAATTTCTGAACCTTCGGTATATGTAACATGCTGCCAAACTATATTACCGTTTCCGTCAACAACAAAAGTATGGGGAATCTGGTTAATATTAAGTGAGCGGTACAAATCTTTATTGGTATCAAGATAAACATCGTAATCCCAATTTTTCCCATTAACAAATGGTTTTACTTTGTCAACGCTTTTAGCATCGTCAATTGAAATGGCAATTAGTTTTACCCCAGTTTCATCCTGCCAATCAGGGTAAACTTCCTGAATAGCTTTTAGCTCTTTCAGGCAATTTGTACACCACATTGCCCAAAAACTTATAATGATAGGTTTGCCGTTATTCGAAAGCTTAGATATGTTAATGGTTGCACCATCTAAGGTTTTCACATTTACTGATGGCAATTGGAATATTTTAGTTACAGGTTTAATTTTTGAAGTGTCCTGACAAAATAAGGATGTCCCAGCAAAAACAAAAATAAGTACGATAAAGAAAAATATTTTTTTCATTTAATATTTTTTTAAGAATCCAACAATATAGAATAAAAGGGGTTATCAGTTGTAACCAGATAACCCCTTTTAAATTTTTTTATTTTTTTTATTGAATTATAAGTTTTTGTATTAATGAATTATTTCCATCAGT
>CAINEZ010000275.1 GCA_903847905.1 uncultured Bacteroidota bacterium | reverse complement strand
GCATATATAATAGGAATAATAGGAATGTTAGGTTTATGTATATCATATTCTTATTGGAAAATAAAAGATTATAAAGCAGGACAAAAAATAAGAGAAAAGGAATTAATTGATAAGATTGATAAAAATAGAGAAGACCAAAGAATAAAAAATAAAGAATTAGTTGATGCTATCAATAATATTTTTCATGACCATGCTTTGCGGATTCATTTAATACAAAGATGTATGTGGATAAATAAGGTTGATGAAATTAATTACGAAAATATTGGACTTCCCGAATCTGCTTTATTAAGTATAGGATTTAGTAAAGAGCAAATAATTAAAGCTCAAGATACCGAAAAGCCACAGAAATTAAGAGTAACTGGGGACAATTCAAATATAAAAGACGCAATTAATTATGAATCTCTCAACACTAAGTAAAAAATACAATACAAAGGCTAAATGTATTGCCTATCTCGAAAAATTGAGGTGGGGCAAAAAGCCTGTATGTGTTTTTTGCGGAGATAAAGAACATATAACCAAACGCAATGGAACTACCCGTTATCATTGTAATAAATGCAATAAGGATTTCAGCGTGTTAGTTGATACAATTTTTGAGGATACACGTTTACCGCTTATTAAGTGGTTTCAGTTGATTATGCTTATCCTTAATGCTAAAAAAGGCATATCAGCAAAGCAATTAATGAGAGATATTAATATAGGTTATCCAACAGCTTGGTTTGCTGCCATGCGCTGCCGTTGTGCAATGATTAATAGTTGTAATAGTTTACAGCATATTGTTGAAATGGACGAAACCTATGTAGGCGGTAAGCCCCGAAGGAGATACCCTAAGAATGATGCTCTACCAATCATTTCAAGAGTTTATAATAAAAGAGGCAGAGGAACAAAGAAAATTCCGGTTGTCGGCATAGTTGAAAGGGACGGTAACATTGTACTTAAGGTTATTGAAAAACTTACATCAAAAAATCTTTTGGCAATGTTAAGAGATAATGTAAAAATAGATAAAAGCATTGTTATTACTGACGATTTCAAGTCGTACAGAAAATTTGATGAAGTTGTAGAGCATTTAACAATAGAACACAGCAAAGGCATTTATTCAAAACATGGAGTTAATACAAACACTATTGAGGGCTTTTTTAGCATTTTAAAAAACAGTATCAGAGGACAATATATTGCAATAAGTAAAAAGTATCTTCCCTTCTATCTTGTACAGGCACAGTATATTTACAATAATCGGAATTTTAAAGGAAACTTATTTGAGGTTTATTTGAAAAATGCAGTGCAACATGAAAAATGTTTGCTTAACTACAAACCCAAGAAAGAAGCGAAAAAGATAGTTTTTATTAAATGCAAAATGAAAAAGGCTGCAAAAGCCTTAAAAGGCTTATAAATATAGAGAAGTAGAAAATTAAACTGTCATAACCTTAATACTTGCGTTATTTTTTATTCCACTTCAAATTCAAGCAATTTGCCAATAATATCATTCTTAGGAAAAGGTATGAAATTTTGCTTGAAAGGGGATAAAGGCCACCACTCCTGATAATGAAATTCCTGGCTCATTATCATTAACATCTGGTTGTTAGGTATCACTGTTATTGAGGTATCCATAACACAAATTGTTCTCATATTATTTTTTTCCGGTCCTATTTTCCACTCTATTTTTGTTGGAGTCCACTCTATCTCATACCAGTAGTAATCTTTTTTGAAAAGGGCGTCATCTTTTTCCGGATGTTTATGTGTCAGAGCCTGATACCAATCGCCCCATCTGTGTATCGTATAGGTTTGATCTTGATATTTAAAATCATTCAACTGTTTAATAAAAAATTTTGGTTCTTTTGTAGCCATGTCCCAATTTGTGCATGTTACCATAATGTCATCCTGCAGTTCGGGTTTATCATTTGCCGGTTGATTCATTGGCCAGTATTTTGATTCTTTCACTATCTCTATATCAATTTCAGAATAATTAATATCGGGGGTTTTATGTTTTAGCCCCTCCTCTCCCTGATATTTTTTGGGGATATAACCTCCTTCAACAGTAGATCTACGCCTCTGATTCCATTCAAACTCCGATTGATATATCAACCAGTAAGCATTTGTTACTCCATTCCATATATTATTCTCATTAATAAGTTCGGGAAATTTTATTTTTGCGCGGAATTTTCCGTATACAAATCCAACCCTGGACCTGATTCCGGCAATCTGTTTTTCAAATTCACTCTTTTTATTACCAGGATTTTTGATTATAATAGATTTATCCAAAGTATCTATACCTACAGTTTGGCAAGGACAATTTGAAATAGTAGCATGTTTTTTTATTAATTTATTTGAGTCAGAATATAATTTAACATATTCATAATATTGTTCCCTCGTAATATTATCCTTGATCACATCGACAACAACAGGGATGTTGTTGAGCAAATAATTTGAAGGGATATAGGAAAAAAATTGTTCAAATAACGCTTTTTTAAACATTTCATTACTCGAGTTGCATAATCTATTGTAGTAACTTTTGTCAATATCTATTTTATTTACTAAAAGCGGATTTACATAAATTCCATTTTCAAAGCTAAAAACGGTTTTAACTTTTAATAGTTTATTCGATTCAAAAACAATGACATCGTTTAAAGATTTACCTTCTCCTTTGGTAAAATAATAAATTGGATTTGTATAATTTTTATTCGAATCTGTTTTATCAATTAATTTAACTGTTTGCGGAATATTTTTTAATGCATCCTCTGTTGCTACTACAATATAAAATTTGTAAAGCCCCATTCTCGGATTTCTTTTATATCTTTGATTAAATTGCCCTTGTTCCATTTGATATCCAAGAACCCATAATGCATCTGCATATAATTGTTCCTTTAAGGAGGTTTTATT
>CAINEZ010000274.1 GCA_903847905.1 uncultured Bacteroidota bacterium | reverse complement strand
ATGATTCTTACAATATAAAGATTGCTTCGCTCGGAAAACAAAACGAACCAGAAAAAGTTTATATTGGAAACGTACAAAAGTTACTTAAAAACTACTTAAAAAACTCTTCTGATAACAAACTTAAAGGACAGGTTTTTTATAATTATAGATGCGAATTTTTCAAAGTGCTAAAAAAAATAGAAGGAAATCTGCCAGAAACTGAAGACGTATCTGAACAAGATTTAAACGATGTTAATGATGAATTATCCAATATTGGAATAAAGGCGAAAAGTTCAGAGGGAATGATTTATCTTGTAGAAAATAATGATTTTGGCATACAAAAATTTGTGCCTTATTTAGGAAAAAATTGGAACGATTTTTATGTAATACGGAAAAGCGAAAACAACGAATTATTTGATGATGGAAGTTTGATAATAACGAAAGAAGAATTAAGAAGACGGATTATTGCTTGGGAAAATTTCTTAAACAAATACCCAAATTTTCCTGAGCAAAATGAGATAAAAGAAAAACTCACATGTTATATCTCTACCTATATAAGAGCTCAATACGACTTTTCTAATGAGGATAATAAGCTCTCTACTGATGGCATAAATAGTTTTAATAATTTTATATCACAGAATAAAGATTCAAAAATTTATTCAGTAGTAAAAAAATGGAATAAATTGTTAAAAGAAAATAATTATAAATATAGTGAGAAGTTAGAAAGCTTCAGCTATAAAAATCCTTATGAAGTAAAAAAACATAATAAGGACATTTTTGATTGGTTTTCACCATAGTTTATATAGTTGAAAATAATACAAAGATTGGAGTATGAAATGAGTAAAAAGAATTTTTTTATAATTACAATATTGATGTTTATGAATATAAATTTAATGGCATTTGCGGATGAGAATTTACAGTATGATGCACAAGCTATGATTGAAAGTTCAAAAGGCAATAACGAAAAAGCGATTGAATATATAAATCTTGCCATAGACGAAAACCCTCAAGAATGTAGATATTACAACACAAGGGCCTCTATTAAAGAAAATATGGAAGATTATGACGGGGCACTGCAAGATTATAATGCCGCATTGTCCATAAATCCGGAATATGGAACAGCTTACTTTAATAGAGCAAATCTGTATGTATCTTTTGAAAAAAATGATGAAGCCTTAAGCGATTTTTGTATGGCTATTAAATATTCTCCCGACTACGACAGCTACAATAATCGCGGCTTGTTGAGAATGAATATAGAGGATTATGATGGGGCAATATATGATTTTACAAAAGCTATAGCCCTAGAATCTAAGGAGGAAAGTGCATATTATAACAGGGGCTATGTTTATTACCTACAAAACAAATTGGACAAAGCGATTTCTGATTTAACAATGGCAATTAAATATGTAACACAAAATCCTGATGCCTATTACTACAGAGGAATATCAAAAGCAATTATTGGCAAAAAAACGGAAGGTTTAAATGATTTAGGTCAGGCTAAAGAACAATATTTGGAATTAAACAATACTGAAGATTATCAAAAATGTATCCAAAAGGTAAATATTATAAAAAATAACGACTATAATTATAAGAATTTAGTGAGGTGAAATCGATGAAAAAAATAATTTTTTACACTTTATTAATATTTGGCATACTTATTCCGCAATTATCTCAGGCTGAAACCTTAAATGGAAGTATTGAAAAAGATTGGTCAGTTGATTCTGCAAGAACAGAAGCTTTTAGGCAGGCAAAACCATGGGTCGATTTAAGCAAATATCCCCCCATAGACCCTAATCTTATTGGAAATAAAATTTTGATTAGCAAAAATCAACTCGATAGTAATGAAAGACATATAACCTTATTTTCCGATGGTGGATATTCGGTCAGATATGATAATGCAATTACAAAAGGTTATTTTTATAATGATGAAGGAAAACTTCAAGAGGTTGATTTCACATTTTTTACGAAAAATATTTACACAAAGGATGATATGAACAAATATTCAGATGATGAATTATACCCTGCAAAGTCCTATAAGCATGAATACCCCAGCGGTAAAATAATTGGCATTGGTTTTTATATTAATGGTAGTGAAACTTATATTTTTAGACCCTCAGGAGAATTACATGTTCATTGGATTGGGCCTAAGTGTTACGATGCAAAAGGCAATATGGTTTTAACTCGAGATATAGAAAAAGAATAAATGAAATGAAATTTAATTTTAATAAGGTGGAAATATTTTTCCATTACAAAAAACAGGAAAGAAGGCAAATAATGAGTAAGAATTGGATTTATGAGAATGACAGCAACAATGAGGTAATATATGTTCTTGGAGAAACAGGCAAACATCCCTTGTGCCTCACGACCCAATTCAAGCTAGAAGAATATGCGTATATTAACGGTTAAGGAGATAAACAATTATGAAAATGACAATAAAGACGCTTTGTATACTGATGGGACTTATTCTATTCTGCACATGTAATCCCATTCATGCGGCAAGT
>CAINEZ010000273.1 GCA_903847905.1 uncultured Bacteroidota bacterium | reverse complement strand
TCATTTGTTTTGGACTTATATACGGATGTTTTGATGCACGGGTTTTTTGTGCTTTTGCCATTTTTCCTTGCATTTATTTATGGCAAAGTTCTGTAAATTTATTGAATTTACTGCTCGTCTATTATTAATCAGCAGACCCTAAATAAGGCTTAAATGTATTAAAATAATAAGTTAAACTTTTGCTTCTTACATTTTCATCTGATTTAACTTCAACAGGTATGATTTTATTTTGATGTTGAATTAAAAAATCAACTTCTGCTTTTCCTTCAGAAGTCCAATAGCGTGGGATTACATCAAATTGAGGAAGTAAACTTTGTAAAATATAGTTCTCGGTTAAAGCTCCCTTAAATTCAGCAAATAAACGATTACCTTCTTTGAATGTGTATGTGTCTAAGTGTGAATGACGCCTTAACAATCCTACATCTAACAAATATAATTTAAAAGCTGATAAATCATCATAAGCCGAAAGTGGTAATCCGGGTTTTTTGCAATTATATATTTTATAAACTAGTCCTGATGAAGTAAGCCAGTTAAGTGCATCTTCGTAATCTCTTGCACGGGCGCCTGTTCTGACCAATTGATATAAGAATTTTTTATTTTCTCTCGACAATTGCGAAGGAATAGATTCCCATACAGAATTTATCTTTGGAAAATCTTTAGCAGATGTGTGTTTTGTAAAATCAAGTGCATAAGACTTCAAAATATCAGTCAGCGCTTTTTCGGTTAATGCAATATCGTTTTCAAAAGCAAGGCTTTTTGCGGCATCAGGAAGTCCACCTGAAATAAAATACATTTTAAATTTTTCAACCAATGAGTTAAAATACAAATCGGGTATTTGTTCTAATTTATTAATACTTTCGAGATAATCAGACAGTGATGGTTCTATGCCGTTTAAAAATTCGGAAAATGAAAGCGGGTAAACTTCAATGAACTCAACTTTTCCGACAGGAAATGAAGATTCTTTGCCCAAAGCAATTCCAAGCAATGAACCGGCGCAAGCAACGTGATATTCCGGCGCATTTTCACAAAAGTATTTCAGTGAATTAAGAGCAGGCAGGCATTCCTGAATTTCATCGAAAACAATAAGTGTTTTTTGTGGCTTAATGGCAGAGCCATTAACTATGGAAAGGTTCTGAATAATTCGTTTAACATCTTTGGAATGTTGAAAAAACTGAGATAATTCAGTTTGTTCTTCAAAGTTGAAATAGGCAATATTATCAAAAGCCTTTTTCCCAAAGTCTTTCAAAAGCCATGTTTTACCAACCTGCCGCGCTCCTTGAAGAATTAAAGGCTTGCGATTTTTGGAATTTTTCCATTTAATAAGTCGGGTTGAAATATTTCTGTTAAAATCCATAATTTACATAATTGGTTATAAAAATGTGTAAAATTTCACATATTAGGAACTAATTGTGTGCAAAAGTAAAAAAATCTAAGATCAAAACAATATTTTTTTAACTAGCTAATGATAAAAAGTTTGCAGTATTATTATCTCAGCAAAGTTACAGAACCTAGTTTTTCTATGTATCTGCCTTCAGAGTTTTTATATCTAATTAAATAAACATAAACACCCTGTGGTTGCGGCTTTCCATGGTAAGTTCCATTCCAACCGGTTTTAATGTCAGTTGTCTGAAATATCTGTAAACCCCAGCGATTATAAATAGAAAGGAGATAATCTTCAGTATCAACAAATATATTAATAGGAATAAAAATATTATTTAAGCTGTTTGGCACAAATGCATTGGGAACGTATAACCTTGGAGGTTGCATAGCAGGAGCTACATTGGAATAGCTCGTATCGGTATACAGGTATGGGTTTCCAAAGCCTTCATGAGCTTCGACAGCATACCCGAATTTACCGCCTGTGTTTATTAAAGCGGATACATCATCAGTATATGTAGTAGAACCAGAAGGCAAAGTAACAATAGGATTAGTGTCAAAAACATCATCCACTTTTCTGTAAATATAATAAGCGCTCACAGAACCAAGCCAATCTTCATATTCATTCCATGTAAGATAATTTTTCATATCGCTTACAGGCTCAGCCTGCAGAAAGATAGTTCTTCCTATATTGCTAGTAATAACGTCGTTTCCACAGCTATCAACTATAATAACTTTATAATAATAACTTTTTTTATTCACTTCTGCTGTTGCATCATTAAAAGTGATAGTGTTTGAAGATGAAGAAGGTATAACTGTTCCAATGAGAATATATATTCCGGAAATGGAATCGGCTCGCATAATCTTGCATTTAGAAACATAACTGGAAGTGTCAAAAACTGCTTTTAACTCCACATGATTATTGTCTCTGACTGTTACATAGCGCAGGTAAACAAATTGCGGCTGCATAGGATTATAAGCATGAACAGTATCAGAATTAGATGTTGAAGTTACAGAATCAGTGCTGT
This sequence comes from uncultured Bacteroidota bacterium, assembly GCA_903847905.1. GTDB lineage: Bacteria > Bacteroidota > Bacteroidia > Bacteroidales > CG2-30-32-10 > CAINEZ01. Next base: position 3,083 of record CAINEZ010000273.1, on the reverse strand, counting down.
TAAATGCTTGTACAGAATAAATATAAACTGAATTCTGTGTAAGAGGAGAGTGTGTAAAAGATAGATCTGTTGATGGGTTAGTTGCAAGCAATGTAAGAGGTCCATTGTTTTCTTTTACATAAATTCTATACCCCATTAACTCGGGATGCATATTTATATATGGTGTCCAGTTAAGTGATGCCGCTTCTCCGCAAATATCGAATGTGGAAGTCAGAAAAATAGTGTTGTGGTTTATGCTTAATGGGCTTGTATTCATGCAACTGTCAAATGCTGCTACGCAATATGAAAGTGAGGATGAATCGGGATTTGCCCATGATGTATGGGTATTAATATAATTAGTAGCGTTACGCCCCCAGACTGTATCAATTGCAACCCATACTCCATTAATATTTTCGTATATTACATAACCATGGGTATCACCCGAAGGAGAAGCTGTCCACCCTATTACCGAATTGCCGGATAATGAATCAATACTTACAGAATCTATAACAGGCTTAACAGGAGCATTAGCATCCTGAAATATATCTCCGTCAATTGATGAAGTTGAAGTGCATGGCAGTGAATCGTCAATGTCAATATAATAATTAATAAATGCATTACAAACAGTAATTGTATCAGAATAAGTAAGATATTTTGTAGAATCAATCATAACCCAGTTTCCGGGCGGGTATTCTCTGTAAATGTGATACCATTCAAAAGATGTTTGTAATTCGGGATTATGTATAGGATTCCATGTTAGCTCTGCAGTTCCTGTTCCTGAATTAACAGTATTAAGAAAAATTGTTCGAATAGTATCTGAAGGTTCAGAGTAACTTCCGCCAACAGAATCAGAGCGTGTTTTAATATAATAATAAACGGATTGAGTATTTGCTCCGGCGCCAATATCTGTGTAGGTTGTTTGATTGATATTAAAAATACTGTCAACAATCGTAAATGGTCCTGAAAAACTTAAAGAAGAATAAATATGATAACTGTTAAAATTGTTTAAGGGGTCTGGAACGGCTTTCCACGATAATGTAACATTGCCGCTTGCATCAACCGAAGCGCATCTTAAATCGGGAGGAGGCAATAAAGATAATGTACTTACATATATTACAACATTATCTGTTGCAGAACAACCATTGGCATCCGTTACAGAAACAGTATAAGTAGTTGTTATTGTAGGATAGAACGGGACGCCATTAATTACTCCATTATTCCAATTATAGCTTGTTCCGCCTGTTGCGGTTAAAGTAACACTGCTACCCTGATAAACACTCTGGTCATTTCCGGCATTTGCTACAGGCAAAGGATTTACGGTAACTGCTATATCTCCTGTTGCAGAGCAACCATTGGAATTAGTAACGGTAACGGTATATATACCCGAAGCAGTAATTGCTGCATTTATAATCATTGGATTCTGCATAGATGATGTAAAGCTATTAGGACCAGCCCAATTAAAGTTAAATATTGATGAATCTGGAGTAATTTCTTCAGTTAATTCAACAAATATTTTAGTGCCATCTGGATTACAACAACCTGGATCGGTAAGCAAACTTTCATAGGTAGGATTTGATGAATAACCAAATGTAGGAATATAGGCTGAGCCAACGGGATAATAATATGCACAGCCACCTGTTGATTCAACTATCGTGCCATTACCACTGCAATCAAATTGTATTTTATAATGACCATCTACTAACCATGAAAATGGACTTTCATTAATTCCTGCTGAAAACAAACAACAATCCCAATCATAAACTGTAGCATAACGGAAATATCTGTCGGAGCCATCTAATGCCTGAATCCCTATACAATTTATAAGAGCCCCGCCTGCAGTTAGTGTTGTGCTATTCCCTGCACAAATAGGATTTGGTGATGCAGAAACCGTAACTATTGGATTGGGGCTAACAGTTAAAATTGTTGTTACTAAGCTATCGCAACCATGAATATTATTTAAAGTAACGGGGAAAGTTCCTGCTGAAGAAACAACAATTCCATTTGGAAGAGTATAGTTCCCTCCCTGACATATTGCATCATATTTATATGTAATTATTTGAGGAACCTGGCATCCCTTGTTATAGTATGTTGGGACACCACTCCATGTAAACCTTACACCGGCACCATCAGCAGCAACTGAATTTCCAACTTGGTCAATTAAGCTATTAATATTATAAGTTACCGTATCACTGGTTGAGGTAAGCGTATGATACAATATTAATGTTCTATATGAAGAAGATATATCATAATTTCTGAAATGCCCGGCTGTATTCCCTGAGTTTTGAAAAATTACATACAAGGTGTCTGTGAGAGAAGCAAAACTATGTGCAAGGGGATCAAAATCTGTACTTGTGATCAATAAAACTTTAGCTCCGGCAGGTAATATCCCACCTATTGGTTCAATTAATTTGCCTCCGCAGGTAATAGAATTATTAATATTCGCTACTTCGGTTGGTTTTGCAGGTGGTGTAGCAATTCCTAACCAAAGATTTGCAGTATTAGGCCAAGCACCTTGTGTAATTATTCCATCATTTGCTGCTCCATCAACCCTTAAATTGTTTACATTAACCGGATTATGTCCAACCTGAAAATATACCATCTCATTAGCACCTTCCGGTGTTCCGCAGGCATCAACCAATATATCAGTAATTTCAAATATTTTTGAAGGTATTTGATTAGTAGATTGCGCTGTTAAATAAACATTAAAATGAAATAATAAAAATACAATAAGACAACCCTTTAAATGATTCGTTCTCAATAATAGTGATGTAATATGTGTTTTACCTTCTTTCATAATCAGAATCAGGTTCATGAGCTAAATTCATCGTATATTAAGGTTACTTGAGTTTTGCATAATTTTTTTTATTCTTTTGAAGGCCAAAAGAAACCTACCTACCGGACAGGCAGGCAAAAGCCTTTCTGCTGCCGAAGGTTTCTTTGCCTACACACATGCCTGCACGGATATATGCGTGTTCGGCAGCGAAATTCCTATACCTTTTGTGCTTATTTAAGCTTTTTGCTTGTAGCGGAATTTCGAATAGCCGTCTTACGCACAAGCTACACGCATATATCCTTCACAAACTGTCGGCATCAGAAATTATATT
>CAINEZ010000272.1 GCA_903847905.1 uncultured Bacteroidota bacterium | reverse complement strand
AACCGAAGAACAGCACCAGATGAACCGTCGGACAACTTTTAAAATTCTTAACTCAGAAGATATCGGAAAAATTCTTAATTCGGGTTATACGCGTCCTGTTTATAATGAAATAAAACCAAGCGCAACAACAAACCCTGTTACAACAAACATTACAGGTAATGCTACAACTACAAATACATCATTTACGCCTACAACAACACCAACTACGCCTACTACAAAATCAACTATACCGGTTACGCCAGTTACAACATCGCCATCAAGTAATGTTACTACTGCTACATCAACAAATAACACGGTTGTTGTAGCTGCAACTGAAAATAAGTTTTTTATAATTTCAGGATCATTCCCCACGGAACAAAAAGCAGTGGGGGGTGTGTCCGCATTAAAAGCCGCAGGTTTTTCAAAAGCAGAAGTGGTAGGTAAAGCTGCTAACGGATTTTGGCGTATAGCATATATAGGTTTTAAAACAAATGCTGAAGCATTGACCGAACTTGCAAAAATTAAACAAACGTATCCTACGGCATGGATATTTGAGAAGAAATAAATGGAAATAAAACAGATAAATTTTGTAAAACTTAAATGATCTTAACTATGAAAAAAATATTCTTAATTCTGTTTCTACTGTTATCTATACAACAAATAAGTAAATCACAAAATGATATACAGTTTAGTAATTATATGTTCAGCGAGATCACATATAATCCTGCAATGGCCGGTAACTCGCCTACATTAGATGCTGCTCTTATTGCCCGTCAGCAATGGACAGGATTTGATAAAGCCCCACAAACCCAGCTATTAAGTGTTCACAGTTATGTTGATAAAATGTCAGGCGGAGTAGGGCTAAGCATAATCAACGATAAACTTGGCTTTGAGAACAGCATAAATGTTAAGCTGATGTACGCATATCAGTTACGCTTAACAGACAAGGGTGACAAAAAACTATCGTTTGGTCTTGGCTTCGGAATGATCAATAAATCGCTGAAGGGTTCTGAACTTATATATGATGATATGACAGATGAGAATGGAGTATATACCGACCAAAGCAAAGCCAAGCCGGATTTTGATTTTGGAGTGGCATATAATTCTAACAATTTCTGTGCAGGCATTTCCACAACTCATATTGAACAATCTTTAAAAGCTTCAACAGTACTAAATGTTCCAAGGCATTATTATTTATACGCCAAGTATAAGATAAAAGCAAGTGAAAAGATAAATATTATTCCTTCGGTAAAAGTTAGAAGCAGCATGTTTATTACCCAGTTTGATGCCACGGCACTTATGTATTATGCCAATAAGTTCTGGGTTGGCGCATCATATAGAATGCAGGATGCAATAGTAGGTCTTATAGGTGTGGATATAACAAAGAACTTTAGGGTAGGATATTCCTATGATTATAATTCGGGCGCAGTAAAATCATATAGCGGCGGTTCGCATGAGATCGTGCTATTGGGTTCCTTTGATGTTTCTAAGAAGATCACTCCGGGCAAGTCACCGAGATTTTTCAACTAAATTTAATACTGTAATGGAAAAGCCGGTTATTTGCCGGCTTTTTTGTTTGAAGATAAATAGTTTTCTGTTATATTTAAAAATGTACTGCAAGCCATATACAGGGTGGTGCAGAGGAAGTATAAATTATCCTGTGTTTTTTTGAAGCGGGTATGTTAATATAATCTCCCTGATTCATTTCAATAAAACCAGAATTTTTAAATTCAAGTTTTGCATTTCCCTGAAGTAAAACAACCCATTCATTTCTGTTCTGGCTCAACCATAAGTCCTTTGGCGTAACCTGTCCTGTTGAAATAATACGCTCTATATGAATATTGCCAGATTCATGAAGTTTTTTAAAAATCTCGTCAGGGTTTGATAATTCATTTTTGGAAATATGGAAAATATTTTTTGTTTTCATAATGAGAAAATTTACATTGAATGGTAAAAAAATAAAAAAAGGAAAAACCATTATGGTTCTTCCTTTTTTGAGTTTCAGTGATTTTTTTAATTTTTATCCCAGAAAAGTTTTGTAGTAACAGCATCACCTCCGATAGCAGCAGCAGCAGCATTGTAGCTAGCTCCATTCAATGTTTGCTCTGCAATAGGATAAGTGAAACGAACTGGGAATGCGCTCATGGCATTAGGTCCTGGAACCAATACTGGGTAATCCATCCTTCTTTGCTCAGTCCATCCTTCAAATCCGCGATTATAATAGGCAATCCACTGTTGCATTCCTATACTTTTTTTCCAATTTACCGGATCAAAAACGACATTGGAATTTGCAAGGTAAGTAGTAGCATCAGCAGTAGTGCCACCCCAATGTTCGATTGATGCTGTTACACCAAGAGCATAATGCGATGCAGCAGAACCGCCACCGTCTATAGTATAACCTCTTGATACGGCTTCGGCTAACAAAAACTCTACCTCTGAATATTCAAAAATAACACCTGTAGCAGTAGGCGACCACAAAGCTTTTGCTGAAATGGAGTATGAAAAGTAATTATTCTTAAGACCTACAGGCGCTCCTACATAAGCAAATGCCTGAATTGTGTCAACAGTAGAGGTATCTATTTTTTGTCTAAAGTAAAATGCCCGCCTAGGATCACTCCAGTTATTCATAGTATCAACAATAGTTTTTGCAGCAACAAAATCACGTCTGCCGCTTGCAGGTTGGTCTTCATACATAGGATTATCATTTGGCGCTGAACTTAAATAAACCAATTGTGCATTTTCAGAGTTATCCTGAATTAATAATGTTAAATCTGCGGCTGAAGCCTCGACTGTCGTTTGGGCGAAAGTGGCTTCTGAAGGAATATCTGCCAGCAGCATGCCCATTCTTAACCTCAGGGAGTTTGCAAATTTAATCCAGCTGGTAACATCGCCTTGATACATATTATCGGCAGCATCAAAACTTCCCAAGGAAGGATCCATATTTGCGATGTCTGCATTCAATCTATTGATTAAATCTTTGTAAACTGTAAGTCCATTATCATATTTAGGAGAAAGATTATTAATATCTAATGCTTCTGAATAAGGAATATCGCCAAATGTTTCAACAAGTATGCTCCAAGTGTAAACAGATAAAACATCAACAATTGCAAGTTTGTTTGCTTTGCTTGGATCAATTATAGTTGATGTTGTTATAAAATTCTTTGCTGCATCAAGATTTTTAAGAACATTTACATAGAGAGCGTCCCAATGATGGTCGGGAATTGAACGATTAACTAAAATGTAATTAGATTCATCAGGATAAGTTGTTTCTGTCCAATATTGGTCAATAAGCCTCCAGATATTACTGTTAACATCACAAGTAACCATATGATCAAATAATCTCTTTTGAGCTTCAGGAAAAATAGATTCTCCTGTAGAGGTTGTCGGAGACTTTGTATCTTTGTTCAGGTCTTCCAGTTTCTTGCAGGAAGCGAACACTACAAAGATTAATAATATTGCAAGTATTTTTTTCATGAGATATAATTTTAATATTATTTAAAAACTAAGTTTAAGATTAAAGCCAAAATCACGTGTTGAAGGCAAAGAACCAGAAGTGTATCCTTGTGCGTTACCAGCTCCTAAACCAGATTCAGGATCTGCATAAGGTAGTTTCTTGTAAATAATCCATGGGTTAGCCGCAACTAAACTGAATGTAGCGCCTGAAATAAAGCACTTTTTTAGTAAATCAGCAGGTAACGAATAGGATAAACTTACTTCTCTTAGTTTAACATAAGTTGCATCATAAACAAATGCTTTATCTGGTTCTATATTGTATCCAAATCCTGTACCGGGATCGTTTGTACTTGCATCAACTCTTGTTTTGTTAGTTGTTACATGACCGCTAGCATCAACATTTACTCCATCTTCAATATATCCACCGCTGTTAGATGCATACTCTCCAGTAGAAGTAAAAGTAAGTGGATCTCTTACGGGGTTGCCAAGATCGTTAGTATAGTCGGTTTCAGGATATAAACCATCCATTAATCCATAATACATATCCAATGAGAAAATGCTTCCGCCATTTTGAACATCAACAAGGAAACTAAGCGCCCAGTTTTTAAATGTGAAAGTATTTGAAATACCACCTGTCCATTTAGGAGTCATATTACCAATAACATTATCGGAAGTAGAAGTTGCTACAGGCATCCCTGTATTAGCATCAATAATTTTATGAGGTTTACCGTCTGCATCATAATAATAGGTATAATCAGTTCCTTCAATTACACCGTAAGGTTGACCAACGTGAGCATCAATTGTAACACCACCCTCTAAGTACTGAATTTGCATATTTTCTACACCTGGCAACAAAGAAACAACCATGTTCCTGTTCATAGCCCAGTTAACTGAAATATTCCATTTGAAATTTTTACCATTCACAGGAACTCCATTTAATGTTAACTCAATACCTTTATTTTGAATTTCTCCGGCATTGACGTTTTTATAATAATAGCCTGATGCCGATGTAACTGCAAGAGGAAGTATCTGGTTAGTAGTATTGGTTTTATATAGAGCTAAATCAAAGCCAAGTCTTCTTTTAAAGAAATACATTTCAAGACCAGCTTCCAAGCTATTAGTTTTTTCAGGTTTCAGTAAAGAATCTTTCTTTGTGGTTTCTACTGATACCATTGGAGTGTTCATTGGAGTCAAGACGTCGTAATTATCAATTAATTGATTAAATGAAGCGCTGTTACCAACAACAGCATAGTTAAGACGAACTTTTCCAAAAGAAAGCCATTTTTTTTCAGGTAAAAGGTTTGTGAAAATAAAGCTACCCGAAACAGAAGGATAGTAATAAATACTATTTTTTGGGGGCAATGTTGATGAATGATCCTGTCTTGCTGTTACATCTAAATATAAATAATTTTTATAGCCTAAAGAAGCGCTGGCATAAATACCATTAACCCCAACTTTTTGGACTGCTTCTCTTGGTAAAGGTAAAGGACCTACACTGTTATCTAAAGCATATAATCCGGGTATTGCTAAACCACCGCCCGTTGAAGCAACAGCCATTGTATTATTTGTTCTTCGTATATTAGTACCCAATATTCCTTTAAAGCTAAAGTCTTTTGAAATATCTTTATTGAAGTTAGCCATTAAATCGTAGTTATATTCACTGAAAGTAATATCTCTTCTCAGGTAGCCTGAGGACACATTGCTCTGATTATAACTACCATCAGGTCCTGACCCAACACCGAAAATAGTTCCTATACTTCCCACAGCCCTTCTTTCTTCCTGCAAACCATTGTACGAATCACCGGAAACACGTCCGAAAATATCAAACCAATCAGCAAGTTTATAATCTAACGAAATATTACCAATGAAACGGTTTCTTCCATCTGTTTCATAGTTTTCATAAGGGATCCAGTAATAGTTATCCCAATATGCAGGGCCGGAAGCAGGATCTGAGGGATCAAAATAGTTCCATGTAATATTTCTTTTTGTAAGATTATACATGTCCAATTGTTCTTTCATATCAACATTTGTTTCAAGCCACTGGCGAAAAGATCCACATATATTATCGGAGCTGTAACCTGTAGCATCTCTTCCCTTGGCATTTTCAGTAATATAATTTGCAGAACCTGTTGCAGTAAGTTTATTGGTTACTTTCCATGTTCCGTTCAATAAAATATTATTCTTCTTTAATTCACTGTTGGGCATTAACCCTTTTTGGTCGTAATTAGTATATGAAAGCCGGTAAGAGCCTTTGTCGAATGCATTTTCTAATGCAATACTGTTATTCAATGTTACAGGATTCTTAAAAAATGTAATGGGACCATTCTTTGCGATTACCCAGGGAGTCGCTTTTTGGTAGTTTGGCGACGATGGATCAACAGCATCCCATTGATATATCATAAGGTTGGGATCATAATGATAACCATAAGAGGCATCGTCAGTAGTAGGAGCCCAAGTTTCATCTACTCCGTTAAAAGTAATTGTATTCCAATATGGATCATAACCAGCGCCATAATCTTTCTGATATGTAGGGAAAGTACTTTTATCAATAAAGCCTACGGTAACACCTGAATTTAAAGTAATACCAATGCCTTTTTTAGCGCCGGTTTTACCTGAACCTTTTTTAGTGGTAATCATTATAACACCGTTTGCTGCCCTTGAGCCATAAAGAGAAGTTGCGGCAGCGCCTTTCAATACGTTTATTGATTCTATGTCATCAGGATTTATATCTGATGCAGCATTTCCATAATCGTAGCCGGTAACTCCCTCTTGTTGGGAATGGGTATTTGTTACAGCATTATTTATGGGAACACCATCAATTACAAATAAAACCTGATTATTTCCTGTCAGCGACTTGTTACCACGTAAAACAATATTCGTTGAACCTCCCATGTTTGTAGTCTTTGTAACCTGAACACCAGCAATCTTTCCTGATAATGCATTTGTAACATTATCTGTTGCTACATTCTGAACCAGATCCCCTTTTACTTCCTGCGTGGAATAACCTAGTGATTTTTTTTCTCTGGAAATACCGAGAGCAGTAACAACCATACCTTCGAGTTGTGTAGCACTTGTTTCTAATGCAACGTCTATTGTTGTTTTTGTTCCTATTTCAACTTCATAAGTAGTCATTCCTATGAAAGTGAACACGAGTGTAGTGGCAGAGCCAGGAACTGTGATTTTGTAATTACCGTTAACATCTGTAACCGTTCCGGTTGTTGTGCCTTTTATAGCAACCGTAACTCCAGGCAAAGTGGTACCATCTGATTTACTGGTAACCTTTCCGGTAATTGTCTTTTGCGCAAACATTACTGTAGTGCACAAAAGAAAAACTCCTAGTAAAAGGAATAATTTTTTCATGTTGGAAAGTTTTAGTTAATAATTTTGTTTTTTGCTCATAATTGAGCAAATTATAATTTGCAGCAAAAGTATTTTTTTTTTTAATAATTCCAATACTAATAACAAATTAGTTAAAAAAATTAACAATAAAGTAACAAATTTGTTAGGTAAATTAATAATAATTGAATGTTAATAATTTTATTATTTTT
>CAINEZ010000271.1 GCA_903847905.1 uncultured Bacteroidota bacterium | reverse complement strand
TTAGAATGAAATTAATAAGGAATTAAGAATAGATTAAGCCATTGCGATATTCATTTTTATTCAAATAATATTTATTATTTTTTATTACAACAATTTAACCTGTATACAAAGAAGATCTTTTCTTCCGAATTTTTGAAATGAAGGTCTGGAATTCCATTTTCAAGTTTGTTATTATAATAAATGAGGTACTCTATTCCGGTCTCTGCATTTTTCAAAAACCTGAAAGTTAAACGGGGATTTATTATTCCGGTAAGATAATTTCCTGTTGAGCCTATAAATGTGCGAATCCAGAAATAATTGCTTTCAATTCCGATTTTGAAAATTTTCTTAAAATCTAACGTGCATTCCAGTTTAGATTCAAGCCCTCCTCCGTAATTATAATCACGGAACTGAGCTGTATCAGTGCCGAATGTCTTGCTATCTCCACCAAATGGAATTACGCCCAAATGGAAATTCATTAAAAAATTCGTGTTTTTAGTTAGTGGCGACCTGGAAATAAACCCGCCTCCAAAAGCCATAGCGCTCAGATTGTAAATCTTGTTATCAAGAAAATCATAGTACTGAAAGAAGCCTGAAAGAATTTCTTTTTTACCTAAAAGTTCATTCCTGCCACATAACAACCCATACTCGGAAACATTTGCCAGCCATTCTCCTCCCGACCTGTTTGAAAAATGGACATTGAGTTTAAAGTAATCCATAATGTCTCTGTCTTTTATTTCAAAAGGGTTTCCGTAATCGAAGCATAGCTTGAGCATTTCTTTGACATCACCTGTTCCTAATTTTGTTCCGTTATTTATGCGGTCAGGTCCTGCCTCTACAGCAAAATTTAACGGTTCTTTTTCATAGGCATCTTCCTTTGTAACTTTAAAGGTCTTACCCTGAAAAAATCGGGTAACTGTTCTTCCGGGATCCAGAATACCTCCGGCAATTTCACGCAATACTCTTTCACCACCTCGTGTACTTTCATCAAGTATATCGGAGCTTAACCTATACATAATTTCTCCAAAAAAAACTCCACTGCCTGTCATATAAATAAAGTTGTTATATTTAGGCTTCGTATTCTCGCTGAAATATTCTGTTAATATACTTCCACCTACAGTAAAAGGTATTGATCCATAAAAGCTGTATCCCAAAGGACGAGCAGAATTAAAATAACTGGCTCCGGAAACCATGTGTAAAAAAAAGTTCTGACCGAATTTGGCTTTGCCCCATTCCCAGCCATATTTCAGGTTATGCTCCCACGAGTCAATTCCAACTTTTGCAGTATTTTCCTTTAAAATGTACCTGTCGAATGTCCATAAAACAACAGCTGATTCTGCAACGCTGAGTACCGGAGCCCACAAAGGGTAGCGTTTTGGTTGCAGGCTGTCATGAAAGAAATATTTTTTTTTAATACAGGAAGAATAATAATTGAATGAAATTTTATTTGTGGGCGGAAAGGGTTGTATTTTCTGTGTAAGAATGAGATGATCATTTGCTGCTGCTGCCATTTGTAAGATATAATCCATATCATTGGATGTAAAGTTATTTAACATAGCAAGAGCTATCATATCTTCTATAAACTTATCTAACGGTGAAGTCATTAAATCACCTTCAACC
>CAINEZ010000270.1 GCA_903847905.1 uncultured Bacteroidota bacterium | reverse complement strand
GTGTAATTTTGTCCATTGGGTTTCTTATTGAGAGTTTGAAAACCCAAATTTCACCTTTTGGGTGATATAAAAGACATCCTAAAGCTCTGTTTTATCAACATCTTTAGGTGTCTTTATTAACTTGTTTGCGACTTTTGGGATATATCTGTTTTTCGATTAATTATCTCGCTCTAATATTGTTCGATATGCTATTATACACATATCGCAAAAGTAAAATTTAATATTGGATAAAAAAGAATTACATATTAATTTACTTTTCTTCATATATTTGTAATGAATAATTAATAATTATGACTGACTATAAAAAAATTCTTAAGACTAAATGTGTTGGTATTGCCGGTTGTGGCGGACTTGGATCTAACTGTGCTGTTTCTCTTGCACGCGTTGGCATTGGAAAACTTATTATAGCAGATTATGATGTAATTGTTGAAAGCAATCTTAACCGGCAATATTTTTTTTACGATCAGATTGGACAGAAAAAGGCTTATGCATTAAGAGAAAATATTAACAAAATAAATCCCTCAGTGGTTGTTAAAGCGTATGATATTAAATTAAATTCGAATGATATTGCCCGGCTTTATAAGAATTGTGATGTAATTGTTGAAGCTTTCGATCTGGCCGAAATGAAACAGATGATCATTGAAACTGTTCTGGCTGAAATGCCTGACAAATATGTAGTTTCCGGTGTGGGACTTGCAGGATGGGGTGGAAACAACTTATTCACTACAAAACAATTTGGAAAATTATTTATTTGCGGCGATTCCCAAAATGAAGTTTCAGAAGAACTTCCTCCACTTTCGCCACGGGTATGCATTGTTGCTAACATGGAAGCAAATCAGGTGATGGAAATTTTACTTAACAATTGTGGTTAATATGAAAATAATTCTGAATAATAATAATGAAGAACTGAAAGGCAACGAAATGAATATTCAGCAATTGCTTGATGTGAAAAAATTTACATTCAAAATGCTTATCATTAAAATTAATGGAAGTATTGTTAAAAGGGAGGATTACGAAAGCACTTTTATAAAAGACGGCGATAAAGTAGATGTTATACATTTGATCAGCGGAGGATGAAATGCAGTTGCAGTGGCAGGAGCGTTTATAGTTGCAGTTGTCAGAGTAGTAAAAGTTTTTGTGCACAGTCCTCAGTAGGCAGTCTGAAAATATAATTTGAAACATAAATATTTAAATCTTAAATCTTAAATTAAAAAATCTTAAATCTTTTACCATGTTCAAAACAAACGAATATTTCGATGGAAAAGTAAAATCAATTGCTTTTTCAACTAAAGAATGTCCTGCTACAATAGGCGTTATGGCGCAGGGAGAATATGAGTTCGGTACTTCCTCTGTTGAATACATGACAGTTGTTTCAGGCAAACTTTCTGTAAAACTTCCGGGAAGCAACGGATGGAAAGATTACAAACCATTTGAAACTTTTATCGTTGAAAAAGATAAAAAATTTCAACTTATCGTAAAGGAAGAATCCTCCTACCTTTGCCTTTATAAATAATAATTCACTGTTGTCCGGTAAAAGTTTTTTAAAGAAGCCGAAGCATAAGCCCGGCTTCTTTTGTTTTTGTAGTTTTGGTTTGCACAAACTTCTACTACTATGGACAAAAGTAAACATTTTTTCGGACAATCCGTTTTCGGACAGCTAATTTCTTTAATTGATGATTCGCTTATTACATGGGTGATTAAACGGTATAAGGCTGACCATTACGTAAAAAAATTCACAACAAAAGATCAGCTAATCTGTATGCTTTTTTGTGTGTTTGGGAAATGCAATTCCCTTAGAGAGGTTTGTGGAGCAATGCTTGGTCTTAAAGGAAAGACCAAACATTTTGAGTTAAGGCATCTTCCTAAACGAAGTACATTGAGTGATGCAAATAAAAACAGGACACAAGAAGTGTTTGAGTTTATTTATCATGGTTTGCTCAAACAATACAAACATATTATATCGGACAGCAGAATAAGAGATGCTATAAAAAAGAATGTCAAAATTTTTGATAGTACAACAATAAGCTTGTTTCAAGATATACTCAAATGTGTTGGACGGAAACCTACAAGCGGGAAAAGTAAAGGGGGAATAAAAGCTCATAGTGTAATCAATGCTGACGAGAAAATACCTCACATGATATGGTATACTCCAGCAACAACACATGATCATATGCTTCTTTCAAAACTCGCACTTGACCCAAATACAATATATATATTTGATAAAGGATACAATGATTACAAAGCATTTCTTCGGTTTTCTAAAGGAAAGACTGGTTTTGTGACCCGATTAAAAGATAATGCCATTTATGAAGAATTTGAAGAGTTAGATATCCCTGAAGATATACATTCAGGCGTGATAAAAGATGAAATAATCAAAATCATTGTTACCACAGAGAAAGGGAAAAAGGAAAAACTCAAACTACGTCGTGTAGCATTTTGGGATAGTGTAGGCAAACGGTTATTCATTTATGTAACTAACTTATTTGATTTACGAGCTGATCTCATTGCGGCACTTTATAAAATTCGCTGGCAAATAGAATTGCTTTTCAAACAACTAAAGCAGAATTTTCCATTGCGTTATTTCCTTGGGGACAATGAAAACGCTATCAAGATTCAAATTTGGTGTGCATTAATAGCAAACCTCCTTTTAATGGTAATACAAAAAACTCTCAAGAGAAAATGGGCTTTCTCTAATATTGTTAGCTTTTGCAAGCTCCATCTGTTTAATTATATTCATCTAATAAGATTTTTTGAAAATCCTGAAAAAGACTGGGAGAAAGAATTGCCGGATGCTCAATTGTCCTTCTTTTAAGGGGGCTTACTTTATAGAACAACTAATATGGTAATTGATAATCAAGTTATTATTTCTACTTTTGTGGCACTATAATCTTTTACCGGACAACAGTGTATTCAAATATAAAACTTTTTAAAAATAAATCAGAATTTTAAAAATATTAAAAAGGCCAGTATCCGGAACGAAACGTTTTCAGGTACTGACCTTTTTATAAAAAGAAAATCTATTTAACTATAATTAATTTCTGAGTATATTTCTGATCATCTGTCAATATATTTAGATAGAAGATACCTTGGCTCATATTTTCAGAACTAATTTTAACATTATGATTTCCCTGCGCATAAGTATTATTATTTACGCCTAATACCTTTTCGCCCAAAAGATTATATACTTCAAAAGAAACATTTTCAGGTTGTTTTAAAGAAAACTGAATATTAATAATATCACTTAAAGGGTTCGGGTAAACATTATAATTTACATTTGAATTTTTTTCATTAATCCCTGTAGAAATATTAGCAGTAACTTCAGATCTTGAGCTATAGCAAGGATCGGCCTGTACCTGCCAATTATAGAAATAATAATAATATGCAGCTGCACCTAAACTGCTGGCGGTATTTTTTGTAATAGAAATCAAATTAGAAACATTATATGGATAGGTAGCGCCACCACCATCTCTCCATAAGTGACAAGCAGCGCTTGCACCAAGCTGATAGTCTATTCCTGCAGGAATATTAAAATTCAAAGTAACAGTTTGTTCTCCGCTGGAAATATTTGATACTAATGAATCTATTACTACTCCACTGTTGTTTTTCAACCATACGGTTTTGTTTCCCGATACATCTGAATAAACTTTAACCGTTTTTATTGTTAAGGGAACTAATGCATTAAAATATAATCCCTGTCGAGCCGTACTTGTATAATATGCCCCAGTAGTTGTCTTGGCAGACATTCCGGCAGATTGAACTGGGGTAGAAATTACACTTTCAACATAATAATGAGTTGTAGTAGATAAAGAAGGCGTTACATAAGTGTTTCCAGTATAAATTGATGTGCCGCCTGTTGAAGTTGAATACCAGTTTAATGTACCACTACCGGTAGCTTGTAATGTAACAGCAGATCCCACAGTGCCATAACCATCTGTTGTAACAGGAGCGGCAGGCATATTATAAGTTACATAGCTTGATTTGGTCACAGTGTTATTACCATAAGCATTAAATGATTTTAATGTTACTGAATATGTTCCGGGAGTTGCATACGTATGACTTGGGTTTTTAACACTTGCTGTTTGTCCATCTCCAAATGTCCAAAGCCACGATGTGGGAAAGTTTGATGATTGATCAGAAAATTGAATTACACCCGTACAACTAGTTGTTGACAAGGCAATAAAATTTGCAACAGGCGCAACATTGCAGTTAGAAGACAAAGCAGTATTAAGTTGAGCGGTTGTATAATCGGTAACCTGTCTTGTCTTCTTGTCACCTGCACAAATCATATAAGATATAGGGACATGTGAAACGCTGTATGCGTTTGAAATACCTGCTGTATTTGGTGAATACGTTGGTATAATGGGATAAGGGGTACCTGTTGTCCAGTTTCCCTGAGTGGGTCCACCGGTATTACCACAAGAAGAACCGGAACCTTGTATGCAAGCAAGCGAACCCTGGTCTGATTCAACAAAAAATACCATAACAGTATTGTCTCCGCTTGGACCATGCTGTGCATAAAAAGCTTGAAGAGCGCCGGAAGTATGATAAGGCCAGCAGTTTCCGCACCATGTAGCAAAAAATTCAATAACAACAGTTTTGCCTGCGTTCAGGTAATTGTAAAGATGATACGGAGTATTATTAATGTCATACAATTCCCAGTCTGGAGCGGTAGTTCCATCTGCTAATTGGGATTTTGCCTGGGTTCCTGACAATATTATTAACGATATTGCCAGACATGTGATAAGTACAATTTTTTTCATAGTTTTAGTTTTTTAATGTGATAAATTAAAATTACAAATATTATTTTTTTGATTAGGTATATTACCCAAAAGTCGCAAACAAGTTAATAAAGACACCTAAAGATGTTGATAAAACAGAGCTTTAGGATGTCTTTTATATCACCCAAAAGGTGAAATTTGGGTTTTCAAACTCTCAATAAGAAACCCAATGGACAAAATT
>CAINEZ010000269.1 GCA_903847905.1 uncultured Bacteroidota bacterium | reverse complement strand
ATAAGGCATAAGGCATAAGGTAAAAGGCATAAGGTATAAGGTATAAGGAATAAGGAATAAGGAATAAGGCATAAGGTATAAGGTATAAGGCATAAGGCATAAGGTATAAGGCATAAGGTATAAGGCATAAGGCATAAGGCATAAGGAATAAGGCATAAGGCATAAGGTAAAAGGCATAAGGTATAAGGAATAAGGAATAAGGAATAAGGAATAAAGGACATAAAGTATAATAAGTTAATAGTAACAACCCTTATACCATATACTTTTATTACTTGTTTTTGTATTGAAAAATCTTTGAGGGGGGGCATTGAGGGTTACGTCCTCAAAGGTTTGAGCGCCTGACTAAAGTTTATTTTTAACAATTCTATTTCGATTATATATGTTTAACCCTGATATTGCATCTTTCAGTAAATATTTTTTTGGATTATTATTTTTTATCTTCGGCATGAAAATAATTAATTGCAAACGGATAAATAATAAAATAGATGAAATAGCCTACCTACAACTGGTCTGAATAATTTTGCACTGAGCAATGTCAGACTGGGTTCAAAGAAGTTATCGGTTTTGATTCAGGATATAATACAAAATTTGCTTTTTATAGAGTCGAGTATTAAAAAAATATGACTTTAAATTCCTTCAGAATTAATTTAATATAAAAAGAAAATAAAATTTTATTGTAGATATTCAATTAAAAAAAAACGTCTTACTTTATAAAAAACAAGACTAATTTTTGTGTCAAATATAAATTTTATATAATTTTGTAATCAAATCAAATTAGTATTAATTAAAATTTTAAAAAATGAAAAAAATTTTAATTTTTATCAGTATCGTCCTTGTTATAAGTACAACTTATGTAGAAGGACAAAATTTTTCATGGGCTGTAAAAGCCGGTGGAAAAAGTAGCGACAAAGCGAAAGGTATCGTTAAAGATGATGGTAATAATTTATACATTACCGGATATTTTTCTGATACTGCTTATTTTGGAACAACTCAGCTTATATCGCATGGTCAAACTTATGGGCAACCAGCGCATGAAATTTTTATAGCAAAGATGGATCCCCTGGGGAATTTTTTATGGGCTAAAAGCGCAGGAGGATTAGGTGATGACGAAGGCAATGATATTGCAATTGATGCAGATAATAATATTATTATTACCGGTATTTTTAGCGATACGGCATATTTTGGTTTGGATACTCTCAGGTATAATAAATCTATTGGTAATGATATTTTTATTACAAAAATGGATAAGGATGGTAACTGGCTCTGGGCTAAACAGGTTTCAGCAACAACAAATAGTACTCTTAATTATGGTAATGGCGTTTCAACAGATGGAAATAAAAACATTTATGTTACGGGGCAAATTGATGGAACGGTATCTTTTGGTAATATATCTTTAACTACTAATGGTCCTGGTGATATTTTTGTTGCAAAACTTGATCCAAGCGGAAATTTTGTATGGGCAAAAGAAGCCGGCGGTGCTATGGGAGGTGACGCTGATTGTGGAAAAGATATTGCAACTGATAATGATGGTAACAGCTATATTACCGGTAATTTCATGGGGATTGCTGCAAACCCAGCTTCTTTCGGAACTATTCATTTAACTGCTACAGGTGCTGCCGATTTGTTTGTAGCAAAAATAGACAAAGATGGAAATTGGCAATGGGCAAAAAGTGCAGGAGGAACCGATCAAGTGAGTTATACTATAGGTTATAATATTGCTATTGATAGTCAGGGTAATTCCTATGTGCAGGGGTTACTTCAAACCAGTAGTAATGGTACCGACACAACCTATACCGCCAGCTTCGGGTCTAATACTATTTCCTTTTATAGGATGTTATCATCCAGCGATGTAGCAGATTACCTATGTGTTGCAAAACTTGATGCAAATGGAACCAATTGGTTATGGGCAAAAGGGGCTGGAACAGTTAATACATCCAAGACCAACAATGTTCACCAACATATGCCTGGTGGTATTTGCCTTGACAGCCAAGAAAATTGTTATATAACCGGTACTTTTCCATGTAATCCTTATTACTATAACCATGCTTCTTTTGGTTCAACAAATTTATCTGCCGGGAATCTTTCAAGTTATATTGCTGAAATAAACACCAGCGGTGTATGGCAGGGGGCTACCCTTGTAAGTGCAGGATATTTCATTACTAATGGAGCAGCTATTATTCAAAATAACGGATATTGTTTTGTAGCAGGATGTTTTGCTGCTACTGCAACTTTTGGAAGTATTAATTTAACAAGTAACAATTACTCTTATGATGTTTATGTTACAAAAGTTTCCATCAATGGTGGCTCCGGCATCAATACCAATCCCGAGGAGTCCGGTTTAGTTTATATTTATCCTAACCCTGCAAACGATAATATTACAATTGAAAGTTCAATAATTATCCCAAAAGAAATAATTTCAATTTATAACATACAGGGGAAATTACTAATGGAGCAACCATTACTTCAAACAAAAACAGAAATAAATATTTCCAATTTATCTTCAGGCCTTTATATTGTTAAAATAAACGATAATAAAAGTGTAATGGTGAAAAGGATTGTGAAAGAATAATATTTGCAATTACCAAGTCCAAAACAGGCAAGCACATTGTCAGGTAGCTCAAGCCAAAGCTAAAACCAAAACCTGCCAAAGAGCTTGCCTGTTTTGTTTCTTTTTTTGCCGGCACTATAAAAACTATATCTTTGTTACGCACTAACTGGCAGAAACATAGGATTGAAAAGAGAAATGGAGTCGAAGGATACTCAACCCATTGACACTATTGATGATTTACCTGATCATTAGCTGCAAATATTTTTACCACTTATGAAACGATTAGATAAAATAATTCTGAATTTAAAATTAAAACCACATCCCGAAGGAGGGTTTTATAGGGAAACATATAGAAGCTATGGGGAGATAAAACAAGATAGCCTCGATACTAAATTTAAAGGAAAAAGAAACTATTCTACTTGTATATATTTCTTATTGACATCTGAAGTATTTTCTGCTTTTCATAGAATCAATCAAGATGAAATTTGGCATTTTTATGATGGCTCTCCAATCAATCTTCACATAATAACTCCGGAGGGAGAATATTCAAAAACGGTTATAGGTCGTGATATTGATCATGAACAAGTTCCCCAGTTTATTGTGCCCGGCGGGTGCTGGTTTGCAGCGACAGTGATAAATAAAAATGATTATTCATTGGTTGGTTGCACAGTATCTCCTGGTTTCGACTTTCTTGATTTCGAACTCCCAAGCCGCAACGACTTAATAATAAAATTTCCACAACATAAAAAAATAATAACTGAATTAACAAAAAAATAATTGAACAAGAAAATATAAACAGAACAAAAAACATGATATAAATGAACTATCTAAAAAAATTACCTGTTCTATTTGTTTTAACGGCAATGCTTATTTTTGCATCAGGGTGTTTAAATAAAAATAAATCATCTGATAGCAACCCATATAACCTTGATTTAACACAAACAATAGAAGAATATAACCGGCAAGTAGATGTTAATCCACAAATGCGCATGATTGACTTAGGGAAAACTATTAAAGGTATTGTGCTTGACATTCGTTATGCTACGGCTAAAAACTTTACCGGCAAGAAAATTTACACAGCTCCAAAAGCTTTTGCACGGAAACCTGTAGCCGAGGCTTTGCAAAAAGTGCAGGATTCGCTTTCGTTTTACAATATTGGTCTAAAAATTTATGATGCTTACCGCCCTTATGCTGCCACTATGAGCTTCTTCAAGGTATATCCCGACACAAATTTTGTAGCAAACCCACGCTACGGTTCGCGCCACAACCGCGGTTGCGCAGTGGATATAACATTAGTAGAACTCTCTTCTGGCAAGGAAATTCCTATGCCTACCGAGTTTGATAATTTTACATCAAAGGCTTATCCTGAATATACTGACCTGCCCGACACCGTATTGGCAAACCGAAAATTTCTTTTCGGCATAATGTCATATTTCGGATTTACTCATTATCCAACCGAGTGGTGGCATTTCGATT
>CAINEZ010000268.1 GCA_903847905.1 uncultured Bacteroidota bacterium | reverse complement strand
ATTTTTATTAAGTAAGATTATCAAAAATAAACAAAATTAGGTAGCGGAAAAGAAAAAATATTTTCAGATTGACATCACTCAATATACATCATTTTTAACTAGAATGAGTATTGTAAAAAAAATAATCATGCTTAATGTTGAATAATAAATTTTGCGCTTTTTGAAAAAGGAGAATTTTTATTATTTGTAATCGAAGTAACATTGCAAAAATAAAGCCCATTACTCAGCTCTTTTACATCAATGGTTATCGGGCTGCTATTTACTTCTTTTTTAATTATTGTGTTTCCCATAATATCAATTATATGAATTGTAACAGAATTATTTTCCGAGAATATATTTTTATTCAAGTCAATATTAATGCAGTTATCTGAAGGGTTAGGAAATATTGTAAAAGAATTATCTGAGTAAATATTGTAATTAATAATTCCTGCCATTGGAGGGAATACACCTTTGTAGTAACAAACCCCGCCTGATAAATTACCTGTAATCAAATCAGGATAATTATCGTTGTTCAGGTTTCCTACAGTTATTCCACATCTCATGCCATTATATATAAAGCCAAGTTTAGGATCAGCAAGTGTAAAATTACCATTAAGATTATTTTCAATGTTTTTATAATAAAAAATATTTCCCGATTCACTGCCAACAAAAAGCTTCCAATGATTTGTTGAATCTTTGAAAAAACATGGAATACTATAGCCATAGTTCGACATAGCATGATCAACAATATCAATATGTCCAAGCGAATCGGTAACAAAAGTAAAAACAGGATTATATTTTGTGCCTGTATTTTTATAATAATTAAGATTACCGTTTTTTTCACCAATAACAAGGTCAAGCAAAGAATCGCCATCTAAATCTATTAATTGCGGAGCGCTCGATGGATTGTTTTGATTTGCAGGATAACCTAAATGTATGCCCATATATTTAGTTTGCGAAAGCACCATATTCATTGGTTCTCCTGGTTCGGCAGTATTGGAATATAAGTCGAGCCATCCATCGGATTTGCCTATTATCATTTCAGGAACACCGTCACTGTTAATGTCGCCGAATGTCGGAACAACACCTGTTATTTTACGCTGAGAAATATTAGCAAAATCATTAGTAACAAATTGAAATGAAGGATTGCTGATAGTGCCAACATTTTTGTAAAGTGCAATGGAAGATATAAAGGTTGCGTTCAGGCTACCGTATAAGAAATAAGTAGAGTCAATTTTTCCGAAATTTCCTATAAAAAGATCAAGAAGCCCGTCACCGTCATAATCGCTTAAAACAGGGTATGCACCTCCTCCAACATCAATCATATCCGATTGCAAAAAACTATCGGACTGGAAATTGAAAACAGGGTTGGAATCAGTTCCGTCATTTTTATAATACCAGCAACTTTTTAAATTTTGAGTTGTAAGAAGGTTAGGCTCAAAAGGCGAAACTATAAGATCTTTTTTATTGTCGTTATTCACATCAAGGATACAGGGAACTGGAAATGAGATTATATTAACTGTTGTGGAATTTGATGGGAAAAGCGTGTCTTGGCTTATCATATTGGCGTTGACAGAACTGCTGTCGTTAATAAGTTTAATAATACCAGGGAAAGACACATCGCCTAACAATAGGTCTTTCGCATTATCACCATTCAGATCGGTGGCAAGTAAGGTGGATCCTGTGTGTTTTGCACCATTATGTAATGAATGATTATTATCAAATATATCATTACTTTTATAAGGGCATGTGATATTAAGCGTAATTTTATTGCTGCTGGCGCTTTCCGCAAAGTTGCCCCAGCAATAATCCTGCAACTTATAGGTAAGGCTGTCGCAATTTCCATATAATTCTTCTGACATATTTTGATGAAATTCCACATAAGAACCTAAACCGAAAAATGTAAGTATATCTAAATCCCCGTCGTTATCAAGATCTGCAATTGCAGGATAATCAACCTGTGTAACTAAGAGATTAGTGTAATTTGGTCCCTGTTGTGAATTGATAGTTTTTGTAATAAGTTCGAATTTAAGGCCATTAACGGGATCAGAAATATTTTTGTAAACAGTAATTCCACCGGAACCGTAACCATAAGTAAAAATATCTTCTTTGCCGTCGCAGTTGTAATCTAAAAGCTGTGCCCAGTCGGAAATAGGCGGAAACTTTTCAGCATATTCTGGCGCAAATGTATAATCAATGGTGTTTGGAGTACCGTTATTTATAAAAGTAAGAATTTTAGAACTG
Organism: uncultured Bacteroidota bacterium; assembly: GCA_903847905.1. Classification (GTDB taxonomy): domain Bacteria; phylum Bacteroidota; class Bacteroidia; order Bacteroidales; family CG2-30-32-10; genus CAINEZ01. The sequence goes on along the minus strand of CAINEZ010000268.1, from coordinate 285 downwards.
CTGCGATCGTAAACAAACAGGTCTTTAATTCCATCAAGATTAAGGTCTATAGGAGAAAACTGGCAGGCATTCATTCCTCCGCCCCATGGATTTTTGAGTATGTTTAAAAGGCTATCTTTTACAGGAACTGAAAGTTCACGTTGAAAACCAAAATCCAGGTATTGTTGAGCTGAAAGGTAAAAACAGTTAAAAATAATTGCAGATACAACAAGGAGCTTTTTCATTGAAAAAAGATTATTTGATACAAACCTACATGAATTTTAATAAATAATAAATAAAAAACTT
>CAINEZ010000267.1 GCA_903847905.1 uncultured Bacteroidota bacterium | reverse complement strand
ATTTTTATTACAAGGGTTACGCTTGCAGTTGATTTTGATGTGCGTATTTTTACAAACACACAACTCAAATCAGTAAAAATTACTCCTCTTTCCGGCAAGTATGTTATTTATGGCAATGATAAAAAAATTTCCGACCTGTATAAAAATAATTCTGTTGTACTTTCAATAAAGGATGGAAAGATAAGTGTTTCCAAGCAAAACGAAGAACTTGGACTTTATACAAGCTTGTATTTTTCTGCTGATGGCTTTCTGAATACCTTTATTTTTAAATCTGTAATTCCCGATATAAAAGAAAGAGTTTATGATGATGGAATAAAAATCTCTGTCGAAAATGGTATGCTGAAAGTTATTAATAAAGTTGAACTCGAACGTTATGTTGCCGGAGTTGTTGAATCGGAAGGCGGAATAAAAAAGAACCTTGAATTTTTGAAATTGCAGGCGATAATTTCCAGAACGTATGCTATAAGCAATTTACGCAAGCATATAAAACCAGACGGGTATAATTTCTGCGATAATACACATTGTCAGCTTTATAAAGGGAGATGCACCAACAGCTTGATTATGATGGCTACATCTCAGACAGCAGGCGATATCATTATTGATAAATCGAATAAACCGATCTCGGCTGCATTTCATTCGAATTGTGGCGGAGAAACGATGAATTCCGAAGATGTCTGGTCAATTTTAACTACTTATTTAAAATCTGTCAAAGATACATTCTGTCTTAAGCAGTCGCAGGCAAAATGGAAAATGAAAATTCCCACAAAAGCATGGCTGGATTATTTATCAGAGAAATTTAACTTCCCTGTTACCGATTCTTTAATGAAAATAAAAGCTACTACATTTGCTCAAAATTCAAGAAAGATCAATTTTGATGACAATCCCAATATCCCTTTAAAAACAATCAGAAGCGACTGGAAAATGAAATCAACTTTTTTTAGTATTGAAGATATAGGAGATACATTGCTTTTCAGTGGCAGGGGATTTGGACATGGAGTGGGATTATGTCAGGAAGGAGCAATGAGGATGGTTGACATTGGCTGGACATATAAGGAAATTATCAAATTCTATTATAAAGATGTTTCTATTATCAACATTTCTGAATTAAAAACTCAGTAATTTATTCATGGTAAAATGAATAAATGGCATCAGCTACCTCTATTGCGTATTCTTATCCCCTTTATTACAGGAATTTTATCTGCGCTTTATTTAAATTTTGAAATTCCAATAGAAATTATATTTTTCCTTTTTGCTTTATCAATAATTCTAATTTTTTATTATAAACAGATTATCCGCAAATACACTTATAGGTGGATATTTGGAATGTTGTTGAATGTATTGGTGTTTTTTTGCGGAACGACAATAATAAATAATCATTTTGCTAATAACGATTCTGCTAAATTCTCACATTTCAGTAATAATACCGATACTGTAATAGCAACTATTATTGACCCTGTTAACGAAAGAGAAAACACATTCAGTACAACAATTAATATCAATGCTGTTAAGCAAAATAAAACATGGGAAAAAACAGGAGGAAATGTTATAGCTTATTTTGAAAAGGACAGTTCTGCATATAAATTAAGATACGGCGATCAGCTTATCATTACAGCATCTTTCACAGATGTTAGCCCGCCTCAAAACCCCGGAGAGTTTGATTACAAACGTTACCTTTCCTTGAAATCTATTTATCAGCAAGGATTTGTAAAAATGGGGAGATGGCAAATTCTTAGGCATGACAATGGGAATGTTCTTAAATCCTATGCACTTAAGATTAGAGAGAATTTTTTAAAAATATTCAAATCAAATAATATAGTTGGAGAGGAATATGCTGTTGCAGGTGCAGTAATTCTGGGATATAGAGATAAAATAGATGCTGATCTTTATAGCGTTTACCAGGGGGCGGGTGTGATGCATATATTGTGTGTGGCTGGAATGCATGTAGGCGCCGTATTTATTGTGTTGAGTTTTCTCCTGTCTTTTATTGATAAATTTAAAAGAGGTAAATATATAAAACACATTATACTGATTTTACTTTTATGGTTTTATGCCGTCATTACAGGTTTATCACCTCCTGTAAATCGCGCAGCTTTGATGATTACATTTGTAATAATCGGTAAAGCATTAGGACGACACACAAATGTTTATAATACGCTTTCAGCTTCAGCTTTGGTAATGTTGATTATTGATCCCACTCTTATATTAGATACAGGATTTCAACTTTCATATACCGCTGTACTGGGGATTGTATTGCTTTACCCGATGATAAATAAATTGTGGATTACAAGCAATAAAATACTAAAATATTCATGGCAGATAGCATCAGTTTCAATTGCTGCACAGATATCAATATTTCCATTGGGGTTGATTTATTTTCATCAGTTTCCAAATTATTTTCTTATTTCAAACCTTATTGTTGTTCCTATTGCGAACATTATTATTTATTGCGGAATGTTTGTTTTACTTGTATCTCCTATAAATTTTCTTGCCGGACTGGCTGCTAAATTTATGGTTAATATGATTTATATTCTTAATACGTCAATAAGATTTATTGAATCTCTGCCTTTTTCAACTATAAAAGAAATTCATATTACTGCTTTCGAAATGATTATTATTTATTCGCTTATGCTTTCATTTGGCTTTTCCCTTTTCCGGAAAAAAAGTATTTATGTGAAACTTACATTTGTTTTTGCAATTATTCTTGCTTCAGAAATTTCAATAAATAATTTCTTTTT
>CAINEZ010000266.1 GCA_903847905.1 uncultured Bacteroidota bacterium | reverse complement strand
TTTTTTATTAGACTAAAAAATAAATACAATTGGTATAATAAACTCCCTGAAAAAGAATATTTGTTTAAAGAACGCCTTTATAAACCAAACAAATTATTTTATTTTTACCACTAACCTGCCTGCCGACAGGCACTAAGAAATTTCATAGTGAAGCTCAGTTTATTTAGTGTCTAAGTGTTATTTTTTTGAATTTTCAGAGATTTTTAATAAACCCTTAATGATGCGAAAAAGAATAATGTTTTCTCTTTTTAAAAGCAATAGTTTTCAGTGATCCGGAATTTGGATAGTAAGTAGCTTTCATTTTTTTATTTGCAGGTAATTCGCTTACCACGCCAAACTGGTCAATAAGGATGTTTGACTCTTCTTTTACTTTGTTGTTAAGTATTATAGAAACTTTTGCATATTCAGGAATCCTGTAATAAAAGCCATGAGTTTTTTTCTTTGGATCCTGCTTTACCTTATTAAATGATTCAAGCTGACTGGTGCTTCCAAAGGGTATGATTTGCATTATAACATTATCACCGTAAAAGCTTGATGTATCAACAACGCCTTGCTTTGGAGAAAATCTGAAAAGTTGTGTCGAAATTTCATTTTCGATATCGGAAGGAACATAAGTGAAATAATATTTCAGCTTATGCTTAACTGTAATACCTGTAAATAAATTCAAGTATTCCTGTTCCTGTTTGTCCATTTGATCATTCATATATTCAATACTTTCCTTGCTGTAATTAACTTCCGAATAACCTGAAAGCAGGTTGAACTTTGATTCTTTTACGCGCATAATATAATCAGCGGCTTCTTTGGCTTTCTGCTCTATAGTTTTTTCGATCATTATCTTCTTTAAAACTTTTTTCTCAATAGTTATAGTGTCAAGGTTCACTTTTTCAATAATTGTATCAAATGATTCTGCCAGATTAGAATTGATAAACATCTGCGCTGAAGGATCTGAAAGGTCTTCCTGAGTTTCAACAGACGATGATACAGTACCGCTTACAGGTTTCATTTCATTAAAATCATTTACACCGCTAATGATTCCTGATTCAGATAGCTGAAGAAAAACATCATTCTTTTTTTTGCATCCATTCGGAACTTCCACAAAATACAACTGATTCGGATCGGGAATGGTATATGAACTCAACTTAATATTATCAAGATTGTATGTGGTTGAATTTTCTGAAATCACATTTGAAAGTCCTAAATATTTATTTGCATAATCAAAATAAGGACCTTTAACTTTATAAATTTTATCAACAGTAACTTCTACCGTTACAGCTGTTTTGGGAAGAGAATAATAAATCCCATCGTTCTTCGGTATTTCACTTTTTGCATCAACATGTTTTACGTTTATTGTTGAGCAAGCAGTAATTGCTATCATCAATAATGCTACAAAGTATAATTTATATTTCTTCATCATGATTTAATTATTTTATTTGATACAAAAATAAGAAATCTCGTTTCTTAATAATCAAAAAACGAGAAATCTTTAAAATAAAATTTAAAATTTTTATTTATTCCGCATCAATAAATTCTTCAGCATCATCATAAGCTTCGGTTCTTCTTCCCATTAAAGGAAGTATCTTTCCGGTAATAAGACCTGCAACAAATGCTATCACTATTGTAAGACCAATTCCTGAAAGCTGGCTTTGCATATTCAACCCATGAATTATAGGCAGCGCAGCAAGCCCCCCCATTAAACCAGGTAACCCATGAAGATTGGTAACTCCGCAAGTATCTATCAGTTTCATCCATTTTTGCTGTCTTGATTGTATTACAGCAAAACCGAATGTAGAAAGGCCTCCGGCAAGTATCCCGATAATCATTGCAACAGTATGGCTTGCGTCAGCGCATGTTGATCCGATCGCAACACCACCGGCAAGAGCAGCATTGGCAATATCAGCTATACTGATTTTTTTACGTAATGAAACGGAGAATAAATAAGTAGCTATTGTTGAACCACAAAGCGCTATGATAACATTAACTACTGTATGAGGCATTTGTTCGGGGGTAACAAGGGCAGCGCAGAAACTTGGCCAGAATATCCATAGCATCATGCTGCCAAGCATAGAATAACGATCACTTGTTGCATCAGCTTCAATGGTCTTTTCAAACTCCTGTTTGGTAGTCATTGTAAGCGCAACACCTAATCCGAAAATAGCCCCGAATGCATGAATAACTATTGAACCACCAGTGTCTATAACTGTTTTGGCAGGAATTAATCCTAACCCACCGCCAAGCACTACCCATTCATTAAACATATAAAAAGGAACAAAAAGCAATCCCAATAAAATATATTGAGGCATTTTCAATCTGCCAAGAACAGCGCCTGCTGCTATAAGTAAGCTTGCTGCGCCAAATTCAGCCAATATTAGTTTTTCAACTTCTTCGCTCACACCACCCATAAAACCAATACTTTTTGCATAAATGTATATTGGAATAGAAGTGCTGACAAGAAGGAATGTAGCAGTTAATGCGGAACGACCGTATTTCCTGACAAAAACCATCAAGAAGCCAAAGCCGATAAGTAACATCGCCATAATGTGAATAGCACGATTGTAACGTTGATCATTCATAACGGCAGGAGAAACGCCATTGTTTGCGACTTCCTGAGCAAAAGCAGTAACCGAGGTAAAGAACATCAGCAAAAAAGCTGACATGATTTTAAAAAAATTATTTGATTTCATTTGTAATGAATTTGGTTTGATACTGATACATTTTCGGGGCAAATATATATTAATTTACATATCTGTTCAGTATTTTACTGAATTAATTCAGCAATTCACTTAATAATTGCAAAATGCTTTATTACTTTGCAGATATTTGTATATTATATACTTTAGTTTGGATAAAACTTTGCATATTTTTGTTTTTTAGTTTTAGTTTAATTAGTTTCTGATTCTGGTTTATTTTGTTATTTGGTTAACTAAACCTGATAACTAAATTTGTTTTACAATCTAATAACCATAACAATTGACTGAAAAACTAATAACTAAATTGAAAATCAAATTGCGGAAATTTATCCAGTTTGCAGTATAATATTCCCTTTATTTTATGAAACTGATATTTTTTAGGAATTTATCAATAGCCACTAAACTTATCATCCTCTTCCTGTTGATGGGAATTGGTTCAACTATTATTGTAGGCGTGTATTCATATTATTCAGCCCGTAATTCACTTATTGACCGAACTTTTGATCAGCTTACATCTATCAGAGTAGTAAAGAAAAACCGGATCGAAGATTTTTTTTCAGACAGGTTCAGGGATATCAGCCTGTTTTCTAAAACAAACGAATTAAAAAAAATGACAATTTCCATTGATAAAAGACTATACAGGCGATCATCACACAAACTTTTTATTTCTCCTCATGAATATGACCAGTTTTTAAACCTTTACGTAAAAGCTTATGGATACTATGACAAATTTATTATAACCGACACATTGAACAATATTATTTTCACTTCCGGCACCACAAATGATTCGCTTCATTTTGGCAAATTATTAAACTCTGAATATTCATGCATAAGAATTATAAATGATTCATCTGCCAAAAAAAAGAATACTGTTTTTCTTGATTTCAAAAAAGATCCTTTCAATCAGAATAATCCTTCCTATTATCTGTCGACACCTATTCAGGATAATTCTAAACATATTACAGGGTATATTTCCCTTCTTGTCTCCACTAAAGCTATCAATAATATTATGCTTGAAAATAGTAGCGAAAACGGACTTGGAGAAACCGGTGAATCATACCTGGTTGGCAGGGATTTTTATATGAGGAGTGATTCCCGCTTCATCCCCAAATCACTAATGAAACAAGTGGTCAAAACAACCGCATCAATGAATGCATTAAAAGGTAAACAGGGAATAGAGATTATTAATGATTACAGAAATATTCCCGTTTTAAGTTCTTACAGTAAACTTAATGTTCGTGGCATAAACTGGGTGATAATTGCAGAAATTGATTTAAAGGAAGCCATGATTCCTGTTGAAAGAATCAGGAATGATATTTTATTTTTGAGTACACTGCTTGTATTATTTATTATGGGTATAACCTACATTATTGCGCGGACTATTTCGCAACCAATAATCAGGTTGAAAAATGCATCTATTAAAGTTGGTGAAGGTGATTTTAATACAAGGGTTGATATTTCAGGTAAAGATGAAATAGGAGCACTGGCAGAGTCATTCAACTTAATGACATCAAAACTTAAATCCACCACCGATGAATTGCACGAACGGGAAGAACGCCTACAACATTTTTATGAAGCTACTGTGGACGGAATTATTTTATATGAAAATGAGAAACCATTGCTGGTGAATCATGCATTATCAAACCTTACGGGTTTTACCGAAGATGAATTAATGGAAAAAGAAATCAAAGAAATAATTGCATCAGTTAGTGATAAGACAGAGGTTACAGATTACCTGAATATCCATGCTTATGAGGCTTCCTGTATTTCAAAAAGCGGAAGAACATTTCCGGTAGAAGTACAAAAGGGATATGTTGAATACAAAGGAAGAAAGATTTATGCAACTGTGTTACGGGATATTTCGCAACGCAAAAAAGTTGAATCAGCGTTGAAAGAAGAACGTGAAAAAAGATTGTCTGCAATTATAGATGGACAGGAAATGGAACGCCAACGCATGTCGCGCGAACTACATGATGGATTGGGACAGTTCCTTATTGCAATTAAACTTAAACTTGAAAATATTATTAATACACAGCATACTTGTAAGGAATCTTTACTTGAAGTTCAGGAAATGTTCAATACTACAATTGATGAAGTCAGAAAAATATCCGACAACCTGATGCCATCAATACTTAAAGAATTCGGTCTGGAAACCGCGCTTCGTAATTTATGCAAACTGATGGCTCAGGCTTCTAACATCAACATCCGTTTTGAATCATTACCTCTAAAGAAAAAATTGGAAGAACGCATCAGTACATACCTGTATCGCATTTCGCAGGAAGCTCTCAACAACATTGTAAAACATTCACAGGCAACAGAAGCAGGTATTGAACTTCTTGAGCTTGGAAATTATATTCAACTGATTATAGAAGATAACGGAAAAGGATTCGATTACGATCGGCATTTTAAAAGCAAGGGAAATGGAATTTATAATATGCGCGAACGGGTAAATGTTATCGGAGGAAGTTTTGAAATAAAAAGCGAAACAGGAAAAGCCTCACAGGCAGGCAGGCAGGGAACTATCATTGACATAAAAATTCCTTTATCTAATAATTTTGAAATCTGATAAAATAAATGAAACTGTCTCAAAAATATTTTTATTAAACGTTTAGGCATCTATAAGCCTTCGATAAACTCAGGCTGACATTTGGATGTCAAGAAATTGTCATTCAGAGTTAATAGAAGAATAGACAATTTCTTGACTTTTGAGACATCTTCAAAAAAAACCTCATTACAAAATTCCTTATATATGAACAAAAAGAAAATTAATATTTTTCTTGTCGACGATCATCAGATCGTACGGGATGGAATAAAATCACTGCTATTAAATTCGCTCGAAATTTCAATAGCAGGCGAAGCCATGAACGGTAAGGAACTCATGGAAAAAATTGAACACTCAAAACCCGATGTAATTCTTATGGATATTTCACTTCCCGATATTTCAGGGATTGAACTTACCAAACAAATTACACAACAGTTTCCCGATATAAAAGTTGTGATATTGTCAATGTACACACAGGAAGATTTTATTACAAACGCAATAGCTGCAGGAGCAAAAGGTTATTTGCCGAAAAATACAACACGGCAGGAATTATTAAATGCAATAATAGCCGTACACAATGGCAAAGAATATTACAATGATGCCGTATCGAAAATAATTCTTGAAAATTATATTTCTACAGTAAGAAAATCAAAAGAATCTATAACTGAAAAAGACGCAGAAACACTTTCCTCAAGAGAAAAACAGATTCTAAAGCTTTACATTGAAGGAATGAGCAACCAGCAGATAGCTGATAAATTATTTATAAGTATCCGCACTGTTGAATCGCATAAAAATCATATCATGCAAAAGCTGGGTGTGAAGAGTACTGTAGAACTAGTGAAGTACGCCATACGCAATAATATTACTGAAGTATAACAATGATAATTCAGTAATTCACTTATTTCCATTTAAGAATTCTTCTTATTATTTTTCCGTATCCTCATGATTGCGGGCTTCCTGCATCCCAGCTAATTTAGCGCTCGGAATTAAAGGAAGCTATGAAAAGAAACACAATTTTATTTTTATTAATACTGACTGCATGGATAGCAGGTATAATAAATATTCATGCACAGAATAAGCCTTCTTCAAAAATTAATATTTCATCCGATTTTGTAAGTCGTTATATATGGCGTGGTCTTGATTACGGGAAAGCGCCAAGCATACAACCAACATTTTCATTTATAAAAAATAATTTTGAAATTGGCTCATGGGGAGCTTTCAACTCTTATTGCAAATCCGCAGGCAGAAAATCTCTATTTCGTTCTTGGAATTACTTTATAAATAAATTATTAACCTAAATTGAAAATTATGTTAGCAAATGTTTTATTAAATGCGAGCGTTCTGGAACCAGGTTCAACCGCCTTTATGCTCCTTGCAGCAAGCCTTGTAATGCTTATGACACCCGGTCTGGCTTTATTTTATGGAGGACTGGCAACAAAAAGAAATATTCTCGGGATCATGATTCAGAGTTTTACTTCTTTAGGCTGGACAACGGTCCTGTGGGTAATTTTCGGATATTCTCTTTGCTTCAGCGGTGGAGCAGGCGGAATAATCGGCAACTTCGATAAAGCTTTTCTGAATGGTGTAGCGCCAAGTTCAATGTACTCGAATGGGAAAATTCCCGAATATGTTTTTATTGCCTATCAGATGATGTTTGCAATTATTACCCCTGCTTTGATTACAGGAGCTTTTGTGAATCGCGTAAATTTTAAAGCATACCTGATATTTTTAACTGTTTGGCAGGTGCTTGTTTATTATCCTTTTGTCCACATGATCTGGGGCGGTGGATTGCTTGCACAGTGGGGTGTTATTGATTTTGCAGGAGGAATTGTTGTACATGCAACAGCAGGTTTTGCAGCGCTTGCAGCCGTATTTTATGTCGGCGCGCGTGTTGATAAAAACTCTACTCCTAACAGTATCCCTCTTGTAGCCATTGGTAGCGGACTTTTATGGTTTGGATGGTACGGCTTTAATGCAGGAAGTGAAGTTGCTATTGATACCGTTACATCTCTGGCATTTCTAAATACCGATATTGCTGCTTCTTTTGCAACAATGGCTTGGTTATTTATTGAATGGTCGCGTGAGCGAAAGCCTAAATTTGTCGGGTTGCTCACAGGTTCAATAGCGGGACTTGCAACCATTACACCCTGTGCGGGATATGTTCCATTATGGGCATCACCCATTATTGGCATCGCAGCAGGAGCAACATGTTATCTTGCTGTGCAATTTAAAAATAAAATGAAATGGGACGATGCTCTTGATGTATGGGGCGTGCACGGTATTGGAGGTGTACTTGGTACAATTCTTCTTGGTGTATTTGCATCAAAAGCTGTTAATGTAGCAGGAACGGATGGTTTGTGGCTTGGCGGAGGAACATTCTTCTGGAAACAAGTTATCGCAGTAATAGGAGCATCAGTATATGCTTTTATTTTTACTTATCTTATGCTAATAATAATTAATGCAATTACTCCGGTAAAGATTTCTGCGGAAGACGAAAAGCAGGGATTAGACATGGCTCTTCATGGTGAAAAAGCTTATGATGAAGGGGCATTATAACAAATATTGATTTTTTCACACATCACACATAAAAAAGCGTCAGAAATTCTGACGCTTTTTTTATATTCCTTTTCCCATTTATCAACTTATAAAATATTTACAGGTATTTTAATTGTAAATAAAGCTCCCTCATTCTTTCGGTTTTTTGCAATCACAGTACCTCCATGTGCTTCCACAAAGCCCTTTACTATTGACAAACCTAAACCTGTGCCGCCAGCTTTTGCATCTTTTCCGCGATAGAATTTATCAAAAACCATTGATAATTCATGAGCAGGGAACCCTTTTCCTCTGTCCATCACCAAAATAGTAAGAAAGCCATTGTCGTAAAAAAACTTGAGTCTTATAGTAGTTCCTGCAGTGGCATTTTGTGTTGCATTTAAAACCAAATTATTTAATACCTGTTCAATAAGCCCAAAATCAATGAACACCAATGGCATGTCGTCTGGAATAACTATTGACAGGTTAAAAGGTTTTAACTCTTGTTGAAATGTTTCAGCAACCCTGTTAGCCAAATCATGCACATCACACCAATTAGGACGTGGGGATATGCGTCCTGTTTCAAGGCGCGACATATTAAGCAGGTTTTCGATCAGGCGGTTGAGCCGTATCGAAGCTGTATTAATTTCAGAATACAATTTGAATTTTGTTTCTTCCGGATAACTTTGAGATAAAAGCGTATCGGAAGCTCCCATAATAGTGGATACAGGAGTACGCAACTCATGTGAAATAGAATTGAAAAGGGTTTTGTAAAGTTTATCTGATTCGCTCAAGACATAGGCTTTCCTTGCAGTAATTCGCAAATACTCACGTTCATATTTACCGGATATTTGCGAGATAAATGATTCCCAGAATTGTTCTTCACCATGCGTAAATACGTTGGTATGTTTAACGGCAATGACCCCCATATTGTCGCTATTTCCGGTTAAAGGATAAAATGTATAGTCTGTGGATGGCAATGTATCGGTGTGTTTTCCAGCTTTAGACGAATGTTTATAAACCCAGTCTGCAATGCTTAATTCGTTTTCCGAAAGTTTTATTATAGTGTCGTGCCTAACCTGGTTATCAAGTTTGTTTAATTCATTTTTAAGGATTATGGCACAATCTAAATTAAAATATTTCTGAACGTATTTCAGGACGGTCTTAGTAACATCATCAATTCCCAATATCAATGTAAGTTCTCTTGCAAGCTGGTATAATGCTTGTGTACGTTCTTCCCTTATCCTTATTTTTTTCTCCTGGCGGCGAACCCTTGATGTTAAAATTCCATTAAGCAGCGCAATGAAAAAAAACATCATCAGCATAAGCATATCCTCTGGTTTTTCTATATGCAGTGTAAATTGCGGCGGAATGAAAAAATAATCCCAGGTCAGCGCACATAATGTTGCTGCAAGTAAAATCGGGCCTGTTCCATAAAAGAGCGCAAATATTGAAATTAAAAATAAAAGTATAAACGAAATAACCTGGTATCCAAAATAATCTTTAACAAGGTAACAAGCTACGGATGATAAAATAACGAGAATGGAAGTAATTATATACTGGCGGATGTTTGATGTAAAAGGAGGAATAGAAACCCTGTTTTTGAAATGATCTTTTGCCTGGCTGTCGGAACCAAGTACATATACGTCAATATTGCCGCTATAACGTATTAGTTTGTTCACAAAATTTCCAAGTATTAACATTGATAAAAAATTCCGCACGCGGGGCTTTCCTATAATAATATGCGTAACATTTTCTTTTTGGGCAAAATCAACAATTGCTTTTACAATATTGTAATTAGTGATAATCCGGAATTTAATTCCCAATTGTTTTGCAAGTTTGAAATTCTTATCTAGTTGTTCACGCTGCTTGGGCGTGAGTTTATGCAAAGTTTCAACGTATAAAGCCTGAATGTTAGCGCCCATTGAGTACGAAAGGTTTTTAGCCCAGCGTAATAATCTTGTTGATTGCTGCCGGTAATCAATAGCAACCAAAAGATGGAGTCCTGATTTCCATGGACCTCGGATGCGCTTGTGCTGCAAGTAATCATGAAGTTGCTTATCCACGCGGTCAGCAACAATACGCAACGCCATTTCACGCAAAGCGGTGATATTACCTATTCGGAAAAAATTTTCGATGGCTTCTCTCGATCTTTCAGGGGCGTAAACTTTTCCTTCGGAAAGCCTTTCGAGCAGTTCTTCCGGAGGCAGATCAATCAGCTCAACTTCATCTGCATTCTCAAAAATTTCATCGGGTAATGTTTCACGGATAATAATGCCGGTAATTTGCGCCACAGTCTCTGAGCGGCTTTCGAGATGCTGAACATTTAATGTTGTGTAAACATTAATACCCTGTTCGAGAATTTCCTGAACATCCTGATAGCGCTTTGTATGCCTGCTTCCTGGAGCATTGGTGTGAGCCAGCTCATCAACCAAAACAATTTGAGGCTTTCGGGCAATGATAGCATCCAAATCCATTTCATGAACGGTAGTAGATTTGTACTCATAAGTTTTACGCTGAATCAGTTCAAACCCTTTCACCAATTCGGCGGTTTCAACGCGGTTATGCGTTTCCACGTATCCTATGATAATATCACAAACTTTCAACTTTTCGGTTTGCGCAGCTTTTAGCATGTTATATGTTTTGCCGACACCGGCACACATACCGAAAAATATTTTCAGTTTACCCCGTTTGCTTTTTTCTTCTTCGTTAATCAACGAAGCTAAAAGTTCATCAGGATCAGGTCTGTTATCGTCGAAACTGTTCATCTGATTTTATCAGTTGCCAAATTTAATAATAATACATTAATCCTTTCTTCTCCAAGACATAAAAACTGTGGACCCTTTGTGAGGTCTTTTATACATTGAATAAGTTTTTGCTTTTGAACAAAATTGAATTTCCTGGCTTTAGCAATTCTATCTATTTGCAAAAAAGCTGACTGCGGTGAAATATGTGGATCGAGTCCGCTCGCCGATGCAAAAAGCATTTCAGAAGGAATAATAGTTAAGCTGTCTAATTTATTAAATGCAATAAATTGTTTTTTGCGTTCATTAACAAATTCTTTCAGCTTTATATTTGTTAAACCATAATTTGAACCTCCTGAAGGCAAAGGATTATATGAAATAGCTGAAGGGCGGGACGAAAAATAAATAGAACTATCAAACTGTTGTCCGATAAGTTCGCTTCCTATTACTTTATTTTCTCTTATAATAAAACTGCCATTAGCTTTTTCAGGAAATATTATCTGTACAATTCCTGTAACCAAAAGCGGATAAATGATTCCTGTTAAGATGGTAAAAAACAGAAATATTTTTAAAGATATAATGAGTGTTTTCATTTTTTTATAGGTTTATTAAAATATCAATGAGTTTAATTCCAATGAAGGGAATAATAATACCTCCTAATCCATAAATTATCAGGTTTCGGGATAAGGCTGTATTGGCAGAAACAGGTTTATAACGAACTCCCTTTAATGCCAATGGTATTAACGAAATAATTATAAGAGCATTAAAAATTATTGCACTCAGGATAGCGCTTTGAGGTGAACCAAGGTCCATAACATTCAGTGCAGAAAGAGGTCCAATGCCGGTTTTATTTGAATATAGCGATATAGCAATGGCCGGAATAATGGCGAAATATTTTGCCACATCGTTAGCAATGCTGAAAGTAGTTAGTGCTCCGCGGGTCATTAATAATTGCTTACCTACTTCAACCACTTCAATAAGTTTGGTTGGGTTACTGTCTAAATCAACCATATTTCCGGCTTCCCGAGCCGCCTGAGTGCCTGTATTCATAGCTAAACCCACATCAGCTTGTGCAAGAGCCGGTGCGTCATTGGTGCCATCGCCGATCATTCCTACCAAATGACCATTGGTTTGTTCTGTACGTATTCTTTGTAATTTATCTTCGGGTTTTGCCTCGGCCATAAAATCGTCAACTCCTGCTTCTGCGGCAATGGCAGCAGCTGTCAATGGATTATCGCCGGTGATCATTACTGTTTTAATGCCCATTTTTCTTAACTCAGCAAAGCGTTGTTTAATACCTCCTTTTACAATGTCTTTAAGGTGAACAACTCCCAAAATCTTATTATCTTCTGCGACAACTAAAGGTGTTGCACCCTGTAGTGATAAGGATGTAACTATATCCTGTACAACTTGAGGATAAAAACCGTTGTTGTTTTGAATAAAAGTACGTATAGCTTCTGATGAGCCTTTACGTATTTGATGAAGCTTGCCGTCGTTGGATGTTATATCTACTCCGCTCATTCTCGATTGTGCCGAAAATGGGATAAATGTTGCATTGAGGTGTAACACTTCCCGTCCGCGAATACCGAATTTTTCCTTAGCAAGAATCACAATTGAGCGCCCTTCGGGTGTTTCGTCAGATAAAGATGAAATCTGGGCAGCATCGGCAAGTTCTTCAATAGTTACGTCATCGGCGGGGATGAAATCTGTTGCCATACGGTTACCCAAAGTAATTGTTCCTGTTTTATCAAGTAACAGCACATCAACATCACCGGCTGCTTCAATGGCACGTCCACTGGTGGCAATCACATTTCGTTGTAAAAGCCTGTCCATGCCGCTGATTCCAATTGCGCTCAGCAAGCCTCCTATTGTTGTTGGAATAAGACAAACCAACAAAGCTATCAGTACCGGAATTGTCAGGTTTTGCGACATGGGCAAGCCTGAAGCCGAAAGGCTGTATCCGAAGAATGCCGGAAGAGTAGTCACTGCCAAAAGAAAAATAATTGTCAAACCTGAAAGAAGTATGGAAAGGGCAATTTCATTGGGAGTTTTCTGTCGTTTAGCCCCTTCTACCAAGGCAATCATGCGGTCAATAAACGTGTTGCCAGGGTCAGAAGTAATGCGGATTAAAATCCGATCACTAATTACTTTTGTCCCTCCGGTAACTGCAGAGCGATCGCCTCCGCTTTCACGGATAACAGGAGCTGATTCCCCTGTAATTGCAGATTCGTCAACACTGGCAATGCCTTCAATCACTTCGCCATCGGAAGGAATAACCTCCCCAGTTTCGCAAATAACAATATCGCCTTTTTTGAGATCAGTTGCCAGTACGGATACTTCTTGTTTTCCGACAATTTTCCGAGCTTTTGTTTGTGTACGGTTTTTTCGCAAACTATCAGCCTGAGCTTTTCCCCTGCCTTCGGCAATAGCTTCGGAGAAGTTGGCAAACAACACGGTAAACCAAAGCCAAATAGCTATCTGAAGATTGAAAGAAGAAAAATTGCCCTGGAAAATACCTGCAAACACTATGATTGTAGTAAGGAACGAACCGATTGCCACAATAAAAATAACAGGATTTCTAATAAGTAAAGCTGGGTTTAACTTGATCACACTGTCTATTGTAGCTTGTAGCAATATTTTTTTATTGAAAAGGCTTGTATTTAGTTTTGTGCTCATTTGTTCAAAATTTATTATGAAGATTTATTAATTTTACAGAAGGAATAGGGGTATAAAGGTATAGAGGTATAAAGGTATAGGTATTTCTTCTTTTTTCCCATATTTCCATATACCTTTATTTTCATATACCTAATTCCCATATTTATCTTTTTTCTAGTCTAAAAGGTTATTCCATTATTCATTAAAAAATGTTCTACAATTGGACCAAGTGATAAGGCAGGGAAATGCGTTAACCCGCCAACAATAAGGATTACACCAATTAATAAAGCGATAAACAACGAATTGTCGGTACGGAAAGTGCCCGCCGATAGTGGTGTAATTTTCTTCTTAGCCATACTGCCGGCAATAGCCAATACCGGTACAATCACCCCAAACCGGCCGATTAACATTCCGAAACCAAGAGTTAAATTGTAAAATACCGTATTGGCATTTAGCCCTGCAAAAGCGCTACCGTTGTTTCCGGCAGCCGAACTAAAAGCATAGAGAATTTCGGAGAGGCCGTGGGGTCCTGAATTGTTAAGGCTAGATAGTCCCGCGTTACTTGCCGAAGCCCAGGCCGCGAAAACAAGTATTACAAAATTTGGTAAAAGAACAGCAATTATTGCCATTTGCACCTCAAAAGCTTCAATTTTTTTGCCCAGATATTCAGGACTGCGCCCAACCATAAGCCCCGCAATAAATACAGTAAGAATAATAAATATTACCATGCCGTATAATCCTGCGCCAACACCTCCGAAAATAACTTCACCAAGCATAAGGTTTATCATTGCTATCATACCCGAGATTGGTGACAGGCTGTCGTGCATTGCATTTACTGCTCCACAGGAAACATCAGTTGTGATTACGGAAAATAAAATACTGTTAGTTATACCGAAACGGGTTTCTTTGCCTTCCATCAATGCCAGATGTCCGAAAATAGGATTGGTTGAGTACTCAGCATACAAGGAAATACCTAAGCCTGTAACCAATAAAATCATCATGGCAGTAAAAATTGTCCAACCCTGCCGTACAGAGCCTACCATTTTACCATAAGTGTAAGTTAATGATGCCGGTATAATCAATAATGCAAACATTATAAGAAGGTTGCTGAAAGGTGTAGGGCTCTCAAAAGGGTGTGCATCATTAGCATTAAAAAAACCACCTCCGTTTGTACCCAATTGCTTTATGGCTTCTTGTGAAGCTACCGGTCCCATTGGGATTATCTGCTGTGCGCCCTGTAAAGTCTGAACGGTTTCATAATGCTTAAAATTCTGAATAGCGCCCTGACCGACCAATGCAATGGCTAACAGGATTGAAAGCGGCAAAAGCACATACAAGGTTGAGCGTGTAAGGTCAGTCCAGAAATTACCAAGTTTATCGGTAGTTTTGCGTGCAATGCCCCTTATGAGTGCAAGTAACACAGCTATTCCGGTAGCTGCACTTACAAAGTTCTGAACAGCAAGCCCGATCATTTGCACGAAATAACTTAATGTTATTTCCCCTGAATACCCTTGCCAATTGGTATTGGTAACAAAACTGGCTGCTGTATTAAAAGCTGAATGCCAGGATACATTTGGAAGATGATCCGGGTTCATTGGTAAATATGCCTGAAACACCTGAATCAGGAATACAAAAACAAGTCCTATAAAATTAAATATAAGCAAACCTAAGGTGTACTTTTTCCAGTTGGTTTCCTCATCGGGTTTTATTTTGATGAATTTATATGTTAACTTTTCGAGCCAACCTAAGACAGGCAACATGAAATGTTTTTCTCCTGAAAACACCTTGAACATGAAATTGCCTAAAACAGGCGTTAGACCTATTATTAAAGCTAAAAACAGTATTACCTGTAAATAATCGAGTGTTGTCATGTTTTAGAATTTTTCAGGTTTAATAAGCGAATAAATAAGATATCCAAGTATAAACAGAGCAATGACAGCTCCTATTACATACCCTATTGAAGTATTAATTTCAAAAGGTTGAGATTTAAATAATAAAATAGTTGCATTCATATAATATAATTATTAGACGATACAAAATTGCATCAAAATTTATAAATGTTTTACAAGAATTATTCTAAGGGATATAAAATTTTTATTAAGATGAATTGCGGTTGGCTTCCATTGGTGTTTTTACCAATTCAATTTTCTGAATCGGATTATAAACCAAAGGAACTTGTTCTATTTTTACATCTGATTTATCCAGCCCAAATGCTTTTTGATCGCTTTGCGCAAAGCGTTTTAAAAAGAAATACGAGTTTAACAGCAATCCATCACGTATTGTGAATTCATTTTCCACTGAAAGAAATTTTTCAAAAACCACAAATTTATAATCGACATTTGTATTATATTTTGTTGAACCATCAGGCCGAATATGCATATTTAATTCTTTATTATCAATTAATTCCTGCATGATTTTTTTAAAATACAATTCCGTCCGCGGTTGTATTCGAAATCCCACATTTATATTTACTTTGATTACTTTATCATCAATCAATTCCGAAACATTATAATTCAAAGTATATGGTTGCTCTGTTCTGTTAATATGAAGAAACCAGTACACGTCTGCTCGTTTTGGTTTTTTAGATAAAATGGAGTTAATGATTTTTTCTTCAATTTCATGACGGTTATTTGCTTTTGTGAGATAGATAAGATGGGTTGAAAACTTTGTTATTGAATAATCTTCGCTTAATTCTTTTATGATAGAAGCATATTTCCCCAGTTGAATGAATTTGATGAATCGGTTATTTATTTTTCTTGAATAATACCAAATATACATGGTTGAAAAAATGAATAACTCAAAAAACAAAAACATCCAGCGTTGTTTGATCTTAGCAACATTTGTAATAAAGAAAGACGATTCAATTATTCCAAATACAAGAAGAAAAGCAATAACCAAAATTATGTTCCATTTTTTCCTGAAGATCAAATAATAGCTTAAAAGAATTGTTGTCATCATCATAGCAATGGTAATTGAAAAGCCATAAGCTGCTTCCATATTTGATGATTTCTGGAAATATAATACCATTAATATACATCCAAACCAAATGATATTGTTTACACTGGGAATATAAATTTGCCCTTTGAGTTCTGTGGGATGCTTTACTGTAACCCGGGGCCAGAAATTTAAATTCATGGCTTCACTAATCAGTGTGTACGAACCGCTGATGAGCGCCTGGGATGCAATTATGCTCGCTGCCGAAGCAATAACAATACTCGAAAGCAGAAACCAATTTGGCATCATTCCGAAAAATGGATTTTTCCCAATAAGGTTTACCGAATTCGTATGCATTATCCATGCTGCCTGCCCAAGATAACAGGTAACCAAACATATTTTAACAAACACCCAGGTAATGCGAATATTTTTTCTTCCGCAATGACCCAAATCGGAATATAATGCTTCTGCCCCTGTTGTGCATAAAAATACTGCGCCTAACAACCAGAAACCACTGGGGTATTGAGTTAGCAATTCATAAGCATAATGCGGACTTAATGCATTTAACACACCGGGGTATTTTATTATCTGACTTAATCCGACAATGAAAAGCATTGAAAACCATATTGTCATTACAGGTCCAAAGGCAACACCTACTTTTTGAGTGCCGAAACGCTGAAAGAAAAATAATGCTGATAAAATTACTATTACAATGCCGACAGTCGTTGTGTTTCCTTCAACAAAAGTATTTTCCCATCCTTTTACCATTCCCAGTCCTTCAATTGCTGATGCCACTGTTATTGGCGGTGTTATTATTCCATCGGCAAGCAAGGCTGTGGCTCCAAGTATAGTGGGTATTACCAATTTTTTGCTGTATCTCCGAACCAATGCATATAAAGAAAATACACCACCTTCGCCCTGGTTATCGGCTTTAAGAGTGAGCCAAATATATTTTATTGTGGTCTGAAAAACCAGCGTCCAAAAAATGCACGACACGCCACCATAAACCAATATTTCGGTTATAGTTCTTCCTCCAACTACTGCTCTTAACGCATACAACGGGCTGGTGCCGATATCACCATAAATAATTCCCAGCGCTACCAACAAAGAAGCCGTAGTTATCCTTTTCGAATGAATATTATTCGATGTCATTTAAAAAATTATATGTTGTTATGGATTACTCTTTCGCAATGAAGCGGTAACCTACACCTGATTCAGTAAGGATAAATTCAGGATGGTTAGGATCATTCTCAATTTTTTTTCGCAGTTGTGCTATAAACACCCGAAGGTATTGTGACTGGCTAATGTAACCTGGTCCCCACACTTCCCGAAGTAAATACTGATGTGTTAAAACTTTTCCTTCATTCTTCGCAAATAACGCAAGCAAAGTATATTCTGTACCAGTAAGTTTTATTATTTCATTTTTCTTTTTTACTATCCGTGCTGAAAGATCTATTTGCAGATCATTACAATCAATAACCGTATAATTTTCGTCAGTTGCTGAACTACGTATTGCTGAACGGATCCTTGCAAGTAACTCTCCTGTGCGAAATGGCTTTACTAAGTAATCATTTGCTCCGTTATCGAGAGCTTTAACAATATTTTCTTCATCGCTTTGCACAGATAAAATAATTATGGGTTTGTAATACCATTCGCGTAATTTTTGCAAAACTATTTGTCCGTTTTCATCAGGTAATCCTATGTCGAGCAATATCAAATCAGGTGGATGACTTGCCGCAGCAATTAAGCCATCTCTTGCAGTAGCTGCTTCATTTATTTTGTAATCATTGCTTTCTAAAGTAATTTCAAGAAGCCTGCGAATTTGCACTTCATCATCAATGATCAATATTTCAGATCTATTCATTTTTAAGATTATTTATGTATGATGTTTCTGCAGGAATTTCAATAGTGAACCTTGCTCCGCCTGCCTTGTCGGCAGACAGACCTTCGGGGATATTTTCAAGTTTGATAGTTCCGTTGTGGACTTCCACAAATCCTTTTACTATAGATAGTCCCAGCCCGGTACCCCCAGTATTGGAATTCTTTAAACGATAGAATTTATCAAAAACTTTATCTATTTCATCTTCAGGGAAACCATTTCCATTATCTTCGATAATAAGAATCAGTTTTTCGTCTTTACAAAAAATAATGATAGATATAATACTGTACTTTGGTATGTATTGAATTGCATTATAGATTAAATTATTCAGCACCTGCTCAATGAGCCCGAAGTCAAGTTTAAACAGTGGAAGATTTTCTTTGATCTGCACATTTATTGGATGGTTGTCGTAATTTTCTTTTATCCTGTTTACAACACCATACACTAATTCATTAATATCGCACCAGTCTTTTTTAGGTTTGATAAATCCGGTTTCAAGCCTGGAGATATTAAGTAAATTTTCAACCTGCCTGTTGAGCCGGAGTGATGCTTTTGAAACTTCGGTAAGCAATTCGTTTTTGTTCTTATCAGAGAGTTTGTCGGATTCAGTTAACAAATTGTCAGTAGCTCCAATAATAGTAGAAATAGGGGTTCTTAATTCATGAGAAAGAGAATTCAATAAAGTATTGTATAGTAAAACGGTTTTTTCTTTTTCCTCTTTTTTGTTCGCTTCATTTTCAATCTGGCGGATTTTATATGTTAAAGCAGCATTCACCATAGCTATTATAAAATACATTAATAGCATAAGTAAATCTTCTGTGCTGTTCACGGCAAAGGTGAAATGCGGTGGAATAAAGAAAAAATCCCATATCAATGCACTTAACAATGCCGCCAGCAATACAGGCAGAATATCAAAAAACATTGCGATTAATGATACGGTAACAAGAAGAAGAAGCGCTACCACATGGTAACCAATGTATCCGGAAAGGAAATAGCAAATAACAGAAACAAGCGAAACAAACAATAGACTTAAAATATATTGTTTGGTTTTGTTTAATTTATTTAAAATAATACTTGCCACAATTTTAATTATTAATTGTTAAGACAAAGTTACAGCTACTTTAATAAATATTGTATCAAAAGAAGGGAATTAATTATAAAGATTTTATAAAGATTTCTTTTGTCTTCTCAAAATAAACAATCCACAAAACGTAAGCAGACCATTAAGTATAAGCAACTCGAACCCAAATTTATAACCGTTAAATAGAATTTCGGAATAAGTGCTGAACAAATAACAAATAAGCGGTGAAAGCAGCGCAACAATCCAAACGTACTTATCTTTCACTGAAAACTTTGTAAACAATCCGAATGAAAACAAACCAAGTAAAGGTCCATAAGTATAACCGGCGGCAGTATAAATAGCATTAATAACCGCTTCATTATTAAGAGCGCGGAAAATAAGAATTACGATTAATAAAATTGTTGCAAAGCTTATGTGGACTACATAACGTACTTTCTTTTTTTGCTTTTCATCAAGTTTACTTTTATCTTTAAATCCCAAAAAGTCAACGCAAAAAGAAGTTGTTAAAGCTGTTAATGCACCGTCGGCGCTGGGGTATGCCGCAGATACAAGTCCTATCATAAATATTAATCCTGCAACAGGACCTAAATAATTGAAAGCAATAACCGGAAACAGGTTATCAGTTTTACCAGGAATATTAATGCCTTTGGAAGATGCATATAAATATAACACTGCACCTAAAGTTAAAAACATGATGTTTACAATTACAAGAATACCGCTGAACGTAAACATATTTTTTTGCGCTTCTTTTAAATTGCGGCAACTTATATTTTTCTGCATCATCTCCTGATCTAGCCCTGTCATAGCAATAGAAATAAAAATACCACCTAAAATTTGCTTAAAGATATTATTTGAAGGCTTCCAAGCAGTTTCTATAATCCGTGAGTATCCTGCATCACTTATCTTTGAAAAAATATCTCCCAAACCTAATCCTAATTCTTTTGAAATAAAATAAATTGATAAAACCACGCCAAGCAACATAAAAGTTGTCTGCAATGTATCAGTCCAGATTATGGTTTTTACACCTCCTTCAAAAGTGTATAAAATAATAAGAATAATAAAAACAGCTACAACTACTCCAAAAGGGACGCCCCAATGATCGAACACAAATACCTGGAGAACATTTACCACCAAGAACATTCTGAAAGAAGCTCCTATTATTCTTGATAACAGAAAATAAAAAGCGCCTGTTTTGTACGACCAGAAACCAAAACGCTGATTCAGGTATGCATAGATAGATGTCAGGTTCAGCCTGTAATAAAGCGGTAAAAGAATTGTTGCAATAACTGTGTATCCTATAATAAAACCAAAAACAATTCCAAGATAAGTAAACTGCTGCGTTCCCACTAAACCAGGCACCGACATAAATGTAACGCCCGACAAAGATGCGCCTATCATACCATAAGCCACAATATACCAAGGTGATGATTTATTTCCTATATAATAAGAATCGTTATTCGTTTTCCGCGATGTTATCCACGTTACCACAAACAATAATATTGTGTAAGCTACGAAGCAAAGAAGAATATAAACCGGTTTCATATTTTATGTCTTTATCTTTTTTATCTGCCTCTAAGTCTCAAAGACGCGAAGGTTCACAAAGTTAATTTACAACTATTTTTCTTAGAGTGGCTTTGAGCCTTAGCGACCTGGTGGCAAGATTTTTCTATCAATTAAAATTTCCTATAGATTTAGAACAAAAATAATTATTCTTTTCGGGCTTTGTCAGCACAAGCAAAAAACATATTAACTTTGTAGTGTAAATAAAAAGTTACCGTGTACAATTTCCCTTCAAAACTTTTAGAAAATGCAGTTAATGAATTGTCAAAACTTCCGGGCATAGGCAGGAAAACCGCATTAAGGTTGGTTTTGCATTTGCTTAAACAATCTACTACAAATACAGATGCATTGGGGGAATCCATTATCAAACTTCGCAGGGAAGTTAATTACTGCAAGCAATGCCATAATATTTCCGACTCTGAAATCTGCCTTATTTGTAGTAGTCCTCAACGCGATCATAGCCTTGTGTGTGTTGTGGAAGATGTACGTGATGTAATGGCAATAGAAAACACAAATCAATATAAAGGCATTTATCATATTCTCGGAGGTATCATATCCCCTATGGATGGTATAGGTCCCAGCGATCTCCACATTGAATCGCTTGTAAGCAAAATTGCAAAAGGAAAGGTAAAAGAGGTTGTCATGGCTCTTAGCGCTACCATGGAAGGCGATACTACAAATTTTTATATTTACAAAAGGCTTAAAGCCTGCCTACCGGACAGGCAGGAATTCGATATAAATATTACTACTATTGCCCGCGGTATTGCCATTGGCGACGATCTGGAATATACTGATGAAATTACTCTCGGAAGATCCATCCTAAACAGAACTCCTTACGAAAATACATTAGTAAAGTAAATTGTTCAATGTTGCTGACTGCTGATTATTTATTTTTTAATGCCTTGTTAACTTGCCAATTTTTTTTACTTTCTCACCACAATCTTTTTTCCGTTCTTTCTGACTTTTCAGGGAATTAATGTTATCCTTCCTATATATTCATGTATTCGCCCGTCAATTTCTTTCAACACTATTCTGTAAACATAAACACCTATCATTGCGTCATTAAAATTTCCGCTATTATTTATTGTTCCATTCCATCCCTCGCTATGGTTATCATACCATTTTCTTGTATTAAAAATAAGGGCTCCCCATCGATCAAAAATCATCATATTAAAATTGTCAGGATCTACATTAATACCGCTTGGATAGAACAAGGAATTTATATCATCGCCATCAGGAGTAAAAGCATTAGGAATATAAAAAGTAAAATATTCCTTAACTTTTATTGTATCACTTACGGTATCCATACATCCGTTATTGTCAGTAACAATTAATGTAACAAGATAATTACCTATGTTATTATACTTATGCTGGGGCGAAATGTTGTTACAGGAAACTCCATCGCCAAAATCCCATAAATAGTTTACAATATTTCCTGAAGAATTATTTACAAAAGATACAGGGTCATCCAACAATGTAAGGACTTTTGGATTTTCCGAAAATTCGGCAGTAGGACCAGGAATATTTAAAATCACGCAATTTCCGGTTCCGGAACATCCGTTTGCATCAGTAACATTTACAGTGTAAGTGCCGGATGATAAATTATTGATGGTTTGTGTTGTTTGAGTATTACTCCATAAATAATTCAATCCAGCTTGAGTAACTGTTGCTGAACCATTACTGAAACCGCATGTGGAATTTACGGCTGTAACAGTGGGTAAAAGATTTGGGTTTACTGTAACTGTGATACTCGCCGTACCTGTGCAGCTTGCCGTAGTGCCTGTAACCGTGTAGGTGGTTGTGGAAGCTGGTGTTACCGTTAAAGGGTTTGCTGCGCCTAATCCTCCGCTCCATGAATAATTGGTTGCACCGTTAGCCGTTAAAGTTGTTGAAATCCCTGCGCAAATTGGATTTGTGGATGCTGAAATGTTTAGTGTTGTTATATTGGGATTTACGATTACTACACAGGATGCGGTGTTAGAACATCCACTAATATCGGTCCCTGTTACTGTATATGTTGTGGTAATGTTAGGTGTTACGGTTACAGTTCCTCCACTTCCTGCGCTATTATCCCATTGGTATGTTGAGCCTCCTGTTGCCGATATTGAAGCCTGCGAGCCATTGCATATTGTGTCCCCTATCGCCGATATTGTTGGTTGTGAATATATGGTAACAATTATAGTATCTGTTTGAGGACAGGAAACAGAACCTGGTATAGAATATATTATAGTATGATTGCCAACTCCTGCTGTTGCAGGGCTAAATGTTCCAAGCGAGGCCTCAGTTATTCCATCGCCACTCCATGTACCGCCCGCTACATTAACTGTTAAATTAAAGTTGGGATTGCTTATACATTGAGGGGGTACCGGAGTAATTATTACATTGATTCCACTGCCGGAAGTTACCTTTACTACAATAGAATAAGTAACAGGCGTAAGGCAACTGGTTAAGGGAACTCCGGAAACTGAATACGATGTTGTAACAGAAGGGTTTGCTATAACGCTTGGTCCTGTGTATTGCGACAACCCTGTTGCGGGACTCCATGTCCATGAATAATCATCAACTGCCGAACCTGTTATTGAAATTGGAACTGTTCCTCCGCAAGTGTAAACAGTATCAACATAAGGTGTGCAAGCAGAAGGCGTTATACTTGTTGAACCAGGATATGTAAAATACATTAAATTATTAATTGCGTTGGTTGCAGAAGAAGCACCAAGAATAACAACAAATTTGAGAGTTTTAGTAGCACCAGGCGCTAAATTTTGAATTCGATAACTTAATGAAATAGCCTCATCTGCATTTATAGTTGAGCCAACAGTTTGAACAAAATCAGTTCCCCATCCGCCCCATCCTGTCCATAAATCATAACCACTTCTGTTTGCAAATTCACCATAAGTAGCCCTCCAATCATCTCCCGCAGCGGCTAATCCAACATAAGAATTCCAAGGTGCGCTTTGAGTTGCGCTTACATGAGCGATATTACATCCGCCTATGCCGGGCTGAGACACAATTGTGTTTTGTGTATAATAATCTCCTCCATTTATCATCACATTATTATCAGGGTCTAAATTTCTGTAATAGTAAAGTTCGGGAATTGTAAGAGATGTATTATTTTTTATATATACGGTAGTAGTATAGTAAAGAGCCGTTTCCTCTAACAAATAATCAATTTTAAAATGAAGATTGGTTCCTCCTGTAGTTAAATTTCCTTCCCAATCTACATTATAACAGTTAAAGTTATGCGAATAATTTGTTATACTTCCGGGAATTTCAACCGTTGTACCTATGCCTCCATCAGAACAATTATTACTGCCGCTAAAAGAATTTGCACCAATAGTAATTCCCCATCCATTTTCCTGACTTCCAGGCGTAAAAAAATCGCCATCAAATGTAGCCCATGCATTGTTTTGAGGATTTGCAACGAAACCAAAGTATTGTGTATTTGAACGAAAATGCATTCCTGCGGGAGCAGGATTTGATGTAGCATCAGCGCCTTCAAAACCTCCGTTGCCATTAAACCCAAGTTCTATACCAGTACCTTTGATATAGGCATCTGTTCCTACTATTTGTGCTTGCAGTACCTCAATTTGAAAAACCAGCAAAGCAAGAACTGTAAATATAATTTTTAGATATATTATTTGGTTCTTCATATTTTTTTAGTTAATTAGTTAAATATTTATTTATTTCTATTTCTCTTGAATTATCTGTTTGTGATATTTAATCCTATTATTGTATTATATTTTCATGTCAAAGATAAAGATAATAAGTTAAAACCAATTTGCAAAGAAATGATTTATTTGATATCCGGCATGTTTTAACCTAAAAGTAGTAGATTTGAGTTAATAAAATAATTAGTAAATTATTATTTCCCTTTTATTCTTTTCAAGAATTTTCATCTAACTTCAAATAGAAGACGAAAATAATATTAATAAGTTGCCTTATTCTTTATTTTACTAAAAAACAAAAAGTTAACAGTTAAAAATAAAATAAATATTATTTGTCGAACAATTACTCAGTATCCTGTGCAGGATTTACCCAATCTACAAATTCTTTTTTATTTCCAAATTTATATGTGATACTTATTGCGGCATAGCTATATCTGTCCATATACGATTTGTTTACCATCAAGGCGTCTAATTTGTCTGTATTTGTTAGATGAAGAGTCATTTCCAATCCAATATCAACTTTTGGGTCTGCTTTATATTTTATTCCAATCCCAAATGGGAAAACCATTTCTGTTCTGCTTTTTGTTTTGGAAACCCCCAAACTATCACATCCAAAACCGCCAATAAATAAGTTCTCGTCATAAGAATAAAGTTTTGATCTAAAATTTACTAATCCAACCCCTGCATATATATATGTATTAAGAACTTTTTCCTTTTTAGGATAAAAAGAAATAAGGTTATTTAAATTTACAATTCCTGACAATGTAAATTCTTTTATCTTCGACTGAAAATGTAAATTCAGGTTGGGTGATGAACCGGAAAGCCCTCCAAATAAAAAATCAGCCCTTGTTCCAAATACCTGGTTAAAATATTTTATTCCTTCAAAAGTAAAACCGGTATTGGTTTTTTTATACTTATTATCTGAGGAATATTTAGCTTGCCTTACATCACCGTAAAAAGGAAGTATTCCAAACTTAACACCTGCAGACCATGAATTGTAATCTGCTAAATTTATAGTTTGCGAAAAAGATTTAGTGGGCATTAAAAAAAATGCAACTAATATTATAAAAAATATAATTTTTATAATCCTCATATCTTTAAAATTTTAAAAATCAAAAACAAATATACGATTATTTTAAAAAATGTTTTATATCTTAACTTATCATAAAGGCAAATACATTAAAAATATTGATAATATTCAACCCATATCGGGTTGTTTTTATACTGTTTTTTGTCACTGCACTTTGTGCAGTGTTACTCACATTAAAGTCCTTCGGACTTATTTTAAAAAATGAAATAATCACGAAGTGATTAAATATGAATAACCTCCAATAAAATTGGAGGAAATAAAAATAACAAATTAAAGACAACCCCAACGTGCCTGCCTCGCCGGTAGGCAGGGGTTGAAAAAATAATTGCATTCGATCTTGAATTTCCTCGAAAGCATAATTTTAAAAAAAATTTACTATCATTGTATAGAAATTTATTATCCATGCTCACACACAGACAGCTTTTTTTTCAACATGTTGCGCAAACAAGCGAAAAACCTCTTGCCCTGGAAATAGAAAGAGCTGAGGGAATTTATTTATATGATGTTAAAGGAAATTCATATATTGATCTTATTTCAGGTATTTCAGTAAGCAACACCGGGCATTGCCATCCTGCTGTTGTAAACGCTATAAAAGAACAAATAGAAAAATATATGCACCTCATGGTTTATGGTGAATATATTCAGTCACCGCAAGTGATATTAGCAAAAATTCTTTCTAAAATTTTACCTTCTTCACTTAACTGCACCTATTTTGTAAACTCGGGAACCGAAGCGACAGAAGGCGCTTTAAAACTTGCTAAAAAATACACAGGACGCAGCGAAATCATCGCTTTTAAAAACGCATACCACGGAAGCACTCATGGTTCGCTTAGCGTAATGGGTAATGAATATTATAAGCAAGCTTTCCGTCCTTTGCTGCCCGATGTCCGTTTTATTGAATTTAATAACCAGGATGATCTAAAATATATTTCAAAAAAAACCGCCTGCGTGATAGCAGAAACAATCCAGGGAGAAGCTGGAGTAATTATTCCTGATGTTCAATTTATGAAAGATTTACGTTGTAAATGCAGTGATAACAGCGCTTTGCTTATTCTTGACGAAGTGCAGACAGGATTAGGCAGAACAGGGAAAATGTTTGGTTTTGAAAATTATGGTATTGTTCCTGATATTATAACTCTCGCTAAAGGCTTTGGCGGTGGTATGCCTTTGGGCGCTTTTATTTCATCAAAAAAAATTATGCATTGTCTTACAAATAATCCTGTTTTAGGTCACATTACAACTTTCGGAGGTCATCCTGTTTCCTGCGCTGCAGCTATAGCAAACATTGAAGTGATACAAAAAGAAAAGTTAGTTGAACAGGTCAAGAAAAAAGAAAAACTATTTCACAAGTATTTAAAACATCCGTCTATAAAATCAATCAGGAGCAAAGGGCTTTTAATTGCCATTGAATTTGAAAATGAAAAAATAAATATGAAAATAATTCATAAATGTATTGACAAAGGAGTTATAGTTGACTGGTTCATGTTTGCTCCAAACTGTATGCGTATTGCGCCCCCGCTAATCATTTCGGATGATGAAATAAAAAATGCTTGTGAAGTTATTATATCATGTATGTAAAAAATCAAATCTGTATTGTAAATTTTAATTTATGAATTCATATAACGAACAATTTATGACCGAAGCTATTCGCCTTGCAATTGATAATGTAAAATCAGGTAACGGCGGACCTTTTGGTGCTGTGATAGTGAAAAACGGAGAAGTAATAAGTACAGGTGTTAACCGCGTTACTTCAACTAACGATCCTACAGCCCATGCCGAAGTAATTGCTATTCGTGAAGCATGCAAGAAACTCGATTCTTTTCAACTCGAAGGCTGCGAAATATATGCAAGCTGTGAGCCTTGTCCCATGTGCCTTGGAGCGATCTACTGGGCAAGACCGGATAAAATTTATTTTACAGGAACCAAGAAAGACGCTGCTGACATTGATTTTGACGATTCTTTTATTTACAACGAAATGAATGTCCCTTTTGAAGAAAGAAGCATTAAAACCATTCATGTCAGGCATCCTGAAACGCTTGCGCCATTTATTGAATGGAAAAATAAAAAAGATAAAATTGAATATTAACTGACTTTAATGCTGATCGGCAAAACGCCACCATGCTATTGTTCCAGCGAACCCTAACACGCTTGTGAAAGCAAGGATAATGTAACTGCCAATAAATAATTGCATACCTTCTGTGCCTGCAGGAGCGCTGTATATGCCCGGAATAGCCCATGGGAAATAAGGTCCTAATCCAACCAAACCTGTAAAATTTGCCATAAGCAGAGTAAGAATAACAAAGCCCATAGGAAGCAAATATCCGCGACCATAACTTGCAAAAAAAGCTACCGGAGTACAAAGTAATAATGTAAGAAAAGAAGTTACAATATATGTTTGCGCATACTGAAAAATAATTTCATTGGACCAACCCGGAATACCAATTATTTTCCCAAATATAAGTCCACAAGTAAAAAAAACTAATATGAGTAAAATGCACCAAATTACTATAACGATAAATTTAGATAAAACTATAAACGATCGTGAAACAGGCAACGCAAGAATATCTTTTAAAGTACGGTCAGAATATTCACGTCCAAAAACCCAGCTGGTCACGAATCCAAAACCCAGTAACCCAATCCCCGCCATACCTTGAATGAGAAATTCCAAATAGGCTGACCAATCTGCTTTGCCAAGTCTTAACATAGTTGCTTTAGTACCTATCATACCTAATTTTGCAGATATTTCAGGATGTTTTTGAACAAAAAACAGTAACCCCATCATAAAAGGAATAAATAAAAAAATCAAAATGGTGATCCAAAAGATCCTTGATCCGCGGAGTTTCATGCATTCGGCAATAAAAGTTGCAAAAATATTTTTCATTTTACACCTCCATTCATTCCGATAGTTCTTAAAAAATAGGATTCCAGATCTTCTTCTTCCACTTGCAATAATGTTGGCGGGCAACCGGCATTTACCATGATCGTAGCAATAGTATCAGGATTTCTTATCGTATCTTCGTCTTTTATTTCTATAATATCATTTGTTGTTTTGCTAACAGTATAACCGTTTTGAATAAGAATCGAAAGAGCTTCCTTTGTGTTTTTTGCATTTACTAAAAGACGTTTCCGGCAAAGCTTATCTAATTTGTTTGTATCAACTTCCTGTATCAATTTACCTTCATGAATAATTCCTATACGTGTTGCAAACCTTGATATTTCGCCAAGTATATGACTGGATATAAAAATTGTTACTCCATGATTTATTGCCAGATCGCTTAGCATTTCCCTGATTTCATATATACCGGCAGGATCTAAACCATTAGTTGGTTCATCTAAAATAAGTATATCAGGATTATGTATAAGCGCTTTTGCAAGTCCCAGGCGCTGTGCATTCCCAAGCGATAAGTTTTTTGCTTTTCTGTTTGAATAAGAACCTAACTGGAGTTTGTCAATTACTTTATCAATTAAACTTTTATCTGGAATGAAACGCAGACGTCGAGTGATATCAAGGTTTTCGCGAACTGTAAGATTGGGATATGAATAGGGTATTTCGACAAGAGAGCCAACATTTTTCCATAATTCAATGTTGTCGGCATAAACCCTTTTACCATTAATGAAGGCAATACCTGAGGTGGGACGTATCATACCAAGCAGCATACGAATGGTGGTTGTTTTTCCTGCCCCGTTAAGTCCTAAAAAACCATATATTTCACCTTTCCTGACATTCAACGACATATTCGAAA
The DNA here is from genome assembly GCA_903847905.1 of uncultured Bacteroidota bacterium. GTDB lineage: Bacteria > Bacteroidota > Bacteroidia > Bacteroidales > CG2-30-32-10 > CAINEZ01. The sequence continues at coordinate 11,245 of CAINEZ010000266.1, read as the reverse complement.
CTGCATTCACATCGCCATAATGCTTTGATAAATTTTCTGTTTTAATAATATCATCCATGATAAAACTTTTACTTTAAAATATTAAATATTAGAAAAAAGTTTCTTTCATCAAAGTATAATTATTACTGTTATAAAAACGTGAGTATTGAATACCCATGAAAACATAATGTGAGTAAAATACTCAAAATATTACCCATGTTTTGAGAACGTGGGCACGGAATGCCCATAAATTTGAAACGAGGTAAAAAAAACATCTCCTGAATATGTACCATAATGTCCCATATTGATTTTATATGTACTAAATTGCTTCATAATGGTACACATCCAAATTATGTGTACCGGAATGGTACATGTTGCTACTTTTTAAATAAATCAAACAGTTTTGTATTTATGTAAATATTTTCCCGACCTATTTTCTTTGCTTTCAAAATTCCTATTTCTTCCATGTTTTGCAAGTATCTTGAAGCTGCTTTACGTTCAATCTTCATTCGTTCAACTAAAAAGTCAATCTTACAGTAGGGCTGCTCAAATAGTACTTCAATAAAGTCTTTGCTGTATATACGAGGAGATTTCTCTTTAACAATATTAATAGTATTGTTCATTAACTTATTGATGTCGTTTACCTGCCCGATAGTGTCTTTGGCGGTTTGTTCAATCCCCTGAAGCATGTAAATAATCCAAGGTTCCCATTTATTGCTGAAAGTAACTTCACGCAATAAGCGATAGTATTCTCCTTTATTGTTAATGATGAAACCTGAGAGGTACAATATTGGAATATCAAGCAAACCTTTTAACATCAGATAAAGGACATTCACAATTCTACCGGTTCTGCCGTTTCCATCATAAAAAGGATGGATGCTTTCAAACTGGTAGTGTTGAACTGCAAGTTTTATCAGGGGTGATATATCGTCAGTATCATCTTCATTGAGGAATTTTTCCAAGTTTGACATTAAGCGACTAATCACATTTTTATCATCAGGGGGTGTATAAACAACTTTACCAGTAGCACCATTTTTAAGCACTGTGCCGGGTAATTTACGTAAACCTGCTGTGTTTTCTTCAAGGATATTCTGAATCTTTATAATGCCGTTGGTACTTAGAAATCCCTTTTTGTGAATAAAATTAAATCCTTCAAATAGCGCTTCACGATAACGCAATACTTCTCTGGTTGCAGAATCAGGTTTAAAGGATTTGGCTATTAAAGCCTGATACAAGGAATCGTGCGTAGTTATTATGTTTTCAATTTCGGATGATGCCTTTGCTTCTTTCAGTACAATAGCATTAATCAGAATACTTTGATTTGGCAAGGTGTTGGCAATACCTTTTAATTCAGCCAAGGCAACTGCTGCTTTGCTTTCCTGCCTTAACACTGATTTGGATTCCACTATTTCTCTATTGGGAGGTAATGGTGGCAATGCGTTATTGGGAATTTCGGGTTTTATTTTCATTTCAAGTGAATTTTTTTAGATGATATTTCTTTTTCCGCCACTTTTAATGCGCAATGAGCAGAATCTTCGTCTTTTAGTACTTCGTAAACTTTTCCGGCAAGCCAAAAAGCTAACAATTCCTCTTTATCTACTTTGAAAAGCTTAGCTAATGCCAGTACCTGTTCTCGTTTTGCCCGACGTTCGCCACGTTCTATTTTGCTAAGCTGTGCCGAATCAATATCAAGTTTTGAGGCAAGCTGCCGTAAAAGTAATTTGTTTTCTTCTCTGAGCTTTCTAATTTTTTCACCAAATCTGTTCATAGTCTTAACATTGTCTTGTCATATTTTGGCAAAAATAATGAAAAAAGAAATACAAAAAAATTCGTGAAAAAATTCGTGAAAAAATTTTTGGGTAAGGTGGGTAAGAGAAAAAAGAGAAAAGAAATATTATTTTTTGAGCGGTAAATGGGTCTCGAACCCACGACCTTCAGCTTGGGAAGCTGACGCTCTACCAACTGAGCTACTACCGCTTATTTCCGAGAACTAATTAATCTATTGCAAAATTTCCGATGCGAAAATAATAAAGTTTTTACTACAATTCGCTTAAAAATTTTTGTTTAAATGTATTGAATTCTTCTTCTGTAACAATACCTAATTCTTTCATCTTTACCAATTTTTCAATTTTAGCCATATTGATATTAGCTTTCTCGGCTTGCTCAATGCGTTCGGAAGAAGTTAAAGGCTGTTGTTTTATTTCTTCATTTAAAGAGTTTTGTATTTTTATTAAATTTTTTTCTAAAAGTTCTTTTTCTTTCAGCAAAGTATTTATTAAAGATTTTTTTTCTGTTAAATCTTTATCTTTTAATTTAATTGTTTCATTTGCCTGTTGTAAAGCGAGGTGATCATTGTCAGCCTGTTTTAACATTTCCGCATAATTTAATGTTTTCTTTTTTGCTTTATTGAGTTTGATATAATAAATACAAAGGAAAATTAAAGCAAAAATCAGAAGAAGTACTATTACTACTCCTGCAACATAAATTATAAAAAGTTGGTCGTTGTTAGCATTTAGTTTCCCAGTCAATGATTTATTTTCTTCATTTAATGAAGCTATTTTTAAATCATATTCTTTTGCTTTTATATTAAAATCTGAAAGTTCACCAATAATCCGGGTATCAACTATTACGAGTTCTTTAAGTATTGATATTGATTTTTCAATATTAGCTTTGCTTGATATCTTGCCTGGAATGTTTATGTTAGTATATTTCTCGTATAACTTTTCCCTTTGGGCTTTAAGGTTTTCAATAGATTCAGGAAATGCCTGAATAACTATCAATGTAAAAATAATTAATATAATCTTTTTTTTCATGTTCAAATTATTTCGGTTCGTAGTTTCAAAGATATAAAAAAACCAAACGACTGAAAATATTTATAACAATTTATTTGGAAAGATGTTTATTGAATCACAAACATTGAATCAGGAACTATTTTTGGATTGATGGCAGTAATAGTTTGAGAGAATACTAATTTACCTGAACTGTCATTTTTAACAATCTTTATAGGAAAAGCCTGAGAGTCCAAACCTGAAATAATTTTTAAATAACCATTTTGCATGAAAGCAGGGAATGATTCAGTGGTAAGCTGCGTTTGTTCGGCAAGCCATATTTCAATGGTACCGTCGGCAACAGTTAAATTATATTTAGTACATATAAAGTTACCAAGTTTTATATTTTTATCTTCACTATCGATAGTATAACTTATTGCAACTTCTGTTGTATTTAATGGTAAAGGAGTAATCATGGTTTTGCCTTCTTTTTTAGAATACATATTGGCAGTATTGTTGTTAACTATTATGGAGTAAGAGTAACTATACTTACCGCCAATACTGTAATCCATGCGATGCTTGCCGTTTTTTATATACCAAGTAATGCTTGCATCTTCTTTAAAATCTTTGTTGTATGTTTCTGTTTGCAAAAAAAGTTCGCCTTCAAAACTGTTCTGGGCATTTGCAACAAAAGAAAATGTTATTAGCAAAAAAGCGATTGTGAATTTTATATTATTTGCAATATTCATTTGTAAAAAATATTAATATTTTAAAAATATTTATGGACCTACCTTTCCTTTCAAAGAAGAAGTATTATACGTGTTATCCTGGATATTTGTTGTAAAACCATTTGTCTTGACAGCGTATCCTGCAATACCCCAAGGAGGAGGAGAAAAGGGAATCGGAACAGATAAATTATTAACTAACGGTATAATGACTGGACCAACAAAAGGAATATTGACCTCCATAGATACGGAAAAAAATATCGACAAATGTCCTTGTGTTCCGTTAGCTCCGTAGTTACCTCCAGTTCCTCCTTTTGCATCAGGTGTAATAGTAATAATAACAGGTCCTTGTTGAAATGGGAAAGGATAGTTAAGATCTCCTCCCGCTCCACCTAAGCCAAAAATACTAGTCGTTCCGTCTGAACCTGGTGAATACAATAAAATTCCGATCATGTTTGGCACATTCCCGCCAGCCCCTCCTATTATTCCACCACCGGCACCACCACCACCACCTGCACCTACAAATATCCCAAATGTTATGTTTACAACAGGAATTAAATAGGAATATGAGAATGCCATTGCATCTCCGCCACCCCCACCGCCAAAAATATAAGAGTAATTGAGGATGGTAGAATTGATAGTAAGATCAATTGCATTTCCTCCATTCAACCCGGCTCCAGTCCAACCTTGAGCAGGATCCCATGCTATTCCTCCATCGCCTCCCTTTCCGATAATATTTCCATAATTTACAATAGATACATGCGATCCTGCAGGGAGAACACCTGTGGTAAACGCAGGAATATTTGTACTATCGGATGCAACATATATTCCAGTACCTATGATACACTCAACACAAACCGGAGAATTATGCGGAGCGCTGGGATAAGCGGCATAGAAAGCTTGTGAAAGGTCAAAATTGGTTGTGTAACTTAAAACCTGAACCTGATAACAAGGCGTTATTGTTAGTGTATAAATCAAAGAGTGAATTGTGCTGCCACAAAATCCTACTATAATATATGTATAAGTTCCGGCAGGAGTAATTGGACTCGCATGAAAAGTTATGTCAGTTGTACCGCTTGAGAGCATAGGATTTGTACCGATGGTATAAGTTAAGCCTTCAGGAATATTACCTAACACAGAAAAAACTATATTTTGAGGATTACCGGAATTTTGATTTATAGTCAACTGAACCGTTGCTGAATCGGTTATTGCCATATTAACAGTGTCGGCATTATGATTTAAGGACATTTGAAAATTGCAATTGTCGCAGTTCGTTGAGTAACTTGGTCGCCAACACGTTCCGTCAAAAAATTCAATGACGCTATCGGTAGTGCAATATATTGTAAGCCCTGTAGCCGGATTAACGATGGAGTTTTTTTGGCTTGAGGTAAGGCGCGGAAAAAGGACTCCTTGGTTATTTGCATTTACATCCAGCAATGCCGTTGAATCAGGATTTACATTGTTTATTCCCACACTGATTCCATTATCAGTGATCTGGCTGCACACTGTTGAAACGCCATTTGATTTAATCACTGTATTGTTAGTTTCACATCCTATGGGATCACTGCATAAAGAAACCCATAGATTAGAAGTAACACGAAAAAAGAAAAAACATAATGAGTCTGTATCATAAACCACTAATCCATTAGCGGGATTAGGTATTGCCACCCTTTGAACTGATGTTAACCTGGGTATCAGCAACCCTTTATCAGAGGCAACCACATCAAGTGCCGCTGATGGATCAGGTAATGAGCCATCGGGATTTATACCTACATTGTTCTGTGCATTAGAAAATATAGATATTACTAAAAAAACAGCAATGATAATTATTCTATCAAATTTGTTCATTAATATGGTTTTATTTTTTGTTGAATTCCAGTTATCCCGTCACGTTCCGTCCTAAAATTTCGGGGTTCCGGACAAATTTTGATTAGACAAATATAACGGTAAAAATTCATTTGGTAAAAAAAATATTTATTTTATTCGTAAAAATTGCATCAATTAAAAAAATTAAAATTGTTGAATTACCTTATAAGTGTTACAGTTCCTTCATAATCGTGTTTTTGTTTGTTTTGGTCACATAGTGTGATCAGCCAGGCGTAAACCCCAATCGGGGCAAATTCATTACTGCCGGCAAGTTTCCCATTCCAAAACTGATCAATTTTTTCGGTTTTAAATATCATTCCTCCCCATCTGTCAAAAATGTACATTGTAAAAGTATATTTAGTTATATCTATCCCTACAGGACCAAAAAAATCATTTAAATTATCATTACCCGGAGTAAAGGCATTGGGAATGAAAAAATTTATTGTAGGCGATTCAACCAAAGCCCATGGAGCAAAAAAATCATTTTGTAAGACATTGTTTACCGAAACAGTTTTTGCATTTTTGTTGGCAAGCCCTGAAGGAGGTATATCGCCCCATGTAAAAAGGGAAGTATTGTATCTAATGGCTTTAAGATTTTCCCGGGTAATATTTTGGTTACAGGCATCCACATCATTCATAGTATATTGAAATATTATATCAATGTTTGGTTTAGAAATAGAATATTCAGGGTTAATTATCCAATACCGGTTGGCAACTAATGAAGCATCATAATCTAACGACATAACGCCGGTTGGAAGAATATCGTTATTGCAATCCGTTGGATACGTTGCAAACGAAATACTGCCTGATGAAGGAAGCCCGGAAGTTTTTGTTGATAAAGCTAATTCCAGGTCATCGTTATTTGCTTCTCCCGAGCCAAAAGGTATTTTGTAGGTGTTTACCGAGTTACCGATGTTCCACTGAACTTCACCATAGCCGTCAAGCGGGGAAGTTTCGCTCAAAATATAATTACTGATATAATTTATTGAAGATGGAGAACTGTTATCGATTATTATTTTCTTTTTGTTTAGATCCAAAACAGCATCCAATGCAAGGATTCCCTTAACTTCACAATTTGTAACCAGTAATGTTTTCTTTGAATTAACAAGAGAAAGATTCTCGAAATTTGTAGAGTTGGCGCCACCTATGTATTGCGGAAGCGATCCTCTCATAATAACATAGCCATCAGGAACAGGTTCAGTATTTATAAATACATTATCTGAAGCATTGTTTTTCCAATTTCCATTAATTAGTATTTCCCCGTCAAGGTCTATTTTTCCGTCGCCGTTTGAAGTAAGATTGGTATAGTCGCCCGAAATAACAACATTTGCTCCCTGATTTATAACAATATTATCTCCGTTATTAACCACATTTTGACTAAAGGAAGAAGGGATAACAAATAAAAAAAGTAATGCACTAATTAAAATTACGCAAATAGTAACATACTCTTTTCCTTTATATGATTGCATTTTATAATTAATTATTTAAGGTCAATGTATTTTTTCATTCTTGCAGACACTCAAGATTCATTTAAGATGTTATTTGAAAATTTAATTTTGGATACTAAATTCAAATTATCCCTTCTCTATATTTCAGGACGGGATTCAGAACATTTTTTTGATTAGACAAATATAGCTATAAAAATTTATTTGGTGTTATATTATTAATTTATTTTACTCGTTAAATTGTATTTAATTACCTGAATTTAAGCTTTCAAATTTAGTAATGAATACAAAATTATAGAAGTCAGGCAGAGTTATTCCGCCATTGCTGGCATTGTCAGGCTGAGTAATGTCAGGCTGAGCATTGTCAGGCTGAGTAATGTCAGGCTGAGTTTATCGAAGCCTAATCGAAGCCCTGTCAAAGTATTGGGACGAGCCCTTGGTCAACATTAATAAAAAAATATAAACTACGTGTAAAATCAGTTATACCAATTGTATTTATTTTTTAGTCTAAAAAAAATAAATTATGCCGATGCTATCCCGACCTACGGTACGGGACAGGCTATGAAAATAGTTCAATAAGACGAAGTCGCAATTGGGCTATATTGAATGTGCTATCGGTATTACTCATTACGAAATTTTAAAATAATTCTAAAGGATATTTCTTTTTTCTTTAACAAATTTTAATATTCATTTGTAGAATTTTTTATAGTCTTTTTTTATACTTTTGTCCTGCATAAATTTAACACCATAGTTTTCATGAGAAAAATAAATTTTATTCTTCTGTTTGGATTGCTTATTCCGGTTTTACTTATAGCCGGAAAACCAAAGCACAGTATAAAAGTAAAAATAGCCGGCATTAAAGATACTGTTTGCTATTTTGGTAATTATTATGGTGACAAGCAGTATATTTTAGATACTGCAAAGGTTGACTCCAGAGGAAACTTTGAATTCGTCGGCGAAGAAGCTCTTCCCGGGGGAGTTTACCTTATCATTACACCGGCAAAAAAATATTTCGAAATAATTGTTGATAAAGAACAATCCTTTTCTTTAGAAACCGATACCTCCGATTTTATAGGCAAAATGAAGGTAAAAGGTTCTGCCGACAACCAGCTGTTTTATGATTACCTGAAATTTATTAATGAAAAACAAAAAGAAGTGACTCCATTACGGGATGCTATGCAAAAATCTAAAGACAATAAAGATTCAACAAAATTATTGCAGAACAAAATTGATGTAATAGATAAAGAAATTATAAACTACAAGCTTGATTATATAAAGAATCACCCTCTGACTTTCCTTTCCAAAATTTTCAAAACATCCTATGATCCCGAAATTCCTGAAGCTCCTTTGTTGGATAATGGTAAAAAAGATTCGACTTTCGCTTACAAGTATTACAAGAATCATTTTCTTGATAATATAGATTTTTCAGATGAAAGGCTTTTAAGAACACCGGTTTTTCATAATAAAATAAAACAATATGTAACAACACTTGTAGTTCAGCATCCGGATTCAATAATAAAAGAAGCTGATTTGTTAATTTCAAAAGCCAGCGCAAACAAAGAAGTGTTCAAATATATAGTATGGTATTTTACAAATTGGTCGGAAACATCAAATATAATGGGGTTTGATGCTATTTTTGTCCATCTTGTTGGAAAATATTATATGACTAATCAGGCATATTGGGTAACCCCTGTAAATCTAGAAAAAATAATTTCACGCGCCAAAATATTGAAAGAACTACTCCTTAATACTAAGATTCCTAATATTACTGCCCCCGATACAGGCGGAGTTTTTATTACACTCTATAATATTCCTGCAAAATATACAGTGCTTTATTTCTGGGATCCTACATGTGGTCATTGCCAGAAAGAAACTCCAAAACTAAAAGCATTGTATGACTCAATCAAAACAAAGAGTTTTGAAGTGTACGCTTTTGACACAGATCCTAATGTTGATCATTGGAAAAAGTACATTATTGACAATAAGCTTAACTGGATTAATGTAATGGATGTTCAAAATACAACAGGGTTTCACACAACCTACGATATATACAGCACTCCTGTAATATACCTTCTTGATGAAAACAAAAAAATTCTTGCCAAGAGATTGAGTGTTGAACAACTTAAAGAATTCCTTGATATGCAATTCAAGAAAGATGAGAAAGCATCAGAAAAGGAAAAGAAGAATTAGTGCCTGTCCATAAAGTCAATACAAAACTTTGTAGAATAAGTCTTGGAGCTTGGAACTTGGAGCTTGGAACTTATAATTAGCCGTCTATTGATGCTCTTTCCTCAACAAATCGTTTATAATCTTTACCGGATTAAAAGTAATAACGGGTACTTCAACAAAGATCGTTATCCAGTCTGCCATTGCGCCATTCCATAAACCCGGAAGTTCAAGAGCTTTCATATCTTTACCATCTTTCGATTTAATGGATATAAAACCTGTTTCCGGATCAGTGTATTTGGTAAGATCGAAATTATTTCCTTTAAAATCTTTAACCCCACAAACAAGATCTACAGGGTTAAAATGAGTTGAATTATTAAATATTTCTTTTTGTGAAGTATCTGCAAAATTTACCTGTGATGACTCTACAATTTGCAATGAGATTTCACCTTTGTTATCTTTCACCCAAAATGGTCCTCCGCCAGGCTCGCCTTCATTTTTCACCATACCACAAATTCGTATTGGCCGGTTTAATTTAGAAAAAAGGAAATTTATTTTTTCAGCTTTATCAAATTCATTTATATTATTTTCGGAAATTTTCAGTTTTTCTCCTGCAAACGTAATTATTTCCGAAACTAAATCCTCGTCTGCATTCCCTGTATTCAATATTTTTAAATACGCATGGATCTTTTCCTGAAGCTCTGAAAGATACACGGCAAGCGCCTTTTTATACAAGTAAGTTTCATGTTTCAATCTGTCAGGAACGATGTTGTCAATGTTTTTAACAAAAATAATATCTCCTCTAAGGTCATTCATATTTTCAAGCAAAGCGCCATGTCCACCGGGTCTGAATAATAATGATCCGTCTGTTTCCCTGAAAGGCTCATTATTCAAATCAACTGCAATTGTATCTGTTGAAGATTTCTGTATGGAATATGTTACATAATATTTTATATTAAATGATCTCTCATATTCGCCTAGAACTTTTTTTAATAAAGAATCGAATTTTTCAATATGTTCAGTTGATATAGTAAAATGAATAGCCGCATGGTTTTCACTATCTCTTGAATAATTTGCCGCTTCAACAAAATGTTCCTCAAATGCAGTACGCGAAATGCCGCCATAGCTATGAAACTTCAGCAAGCCCTTTGGCAAAGAAGAATAATTAAGTCCTTTTTCAAATAATAAAAAATCAATGACAGTGTTATATTCTTTACTATCTATACATTTATCAATGTCAATATTTTCAGATGACATAATATTTTTAAGGTCGTTATAAAAAGCGAATTTTTTTATTTCACTTATAAATTTATGCGCCGAATTAAAACTTTTATCGTTCAGGAATTCTTGGTATGCTTTTTCGGAACCATCATAATTTTCGCGAAATAAAAACAGTGTTTTAAACATACGACTCGCAGCTCCGGAAGCAGGAACAAATTTTATTACATTTCTTTTTAAAATTACTTCATCAAAATCGTCATTTAATTGTTTGATTTTACTGCTGCTTAACTTGACGATCCCTTTGTTTTCAATTGTTGCAGGGGAATATAAAAATATATAAGGAAACCCTTTAATAAAGTATTTTACCTGCTTTTCTATCACGTCAGGCTTAATACCTTTCTCACTGATTTGAATAAAATCTTTTCCCGTAAACATAAAATTCGATTTTGTTTTTATGGTATTCTGTAAATGTAAAAAGAAAATAGTATTGCAAACCAAGTACTGTTTTCCTTACTTTATGTGAGCCCAATATTAGCAGGTTAAATAACCTTTACAATTAATAGTTGACAATTATACAAAAAAACAAGTTCCAAATTCAAAATTTCATTCCGATAATTATTGGAACAAAATTCAAAAAGGACTTGTAGCGTATGCCTAAGTTCTTGGGACTTGGGACTTGGGGCTTGGCACTTTTTACCGTTTATCCTTATACCTTTTGCCTTTTCACTTTTGTCTTTTTTTCATTTTCATTGAAAATTGTTTGTTGATTATTGTTTGTTGTCCACTAATTTCACGAATTTTCACGAAAAATATTAATTGTTTTTTTATAAATATTGATTGATATCGGTTGATATTACTTTACTATTTCCCTTATACCATATACCTTATGCCTTTTCACTTTTGTCTTTTTTCATTGTCATTGAAAATTGTTTGTTGTTTGTTGTCCACTAATTTCAAGAATTTTCACGAAAAATATTAATTGTTTTTTTATAAATATTGATTGATATTGGTTGATATTACTTTACTATTTCCTTTATGCCTTATAACTTATGCCTTATGCCTTTTAACTTATTAC